>USMH01000020.1 GCA_900555745.1 uncultured Collinsella sp. | reverse complement strand
GACACCGTCGAGGGCTCCAGGGGCGACTCCGCCAGGCTCCTCACGCTCCTGCACCGCCCGAGCCGCTTCCAGCTGGCCCTGCCGCTGCCGGACGGCACGTGCGCCTCGGTCCTGGCGGCGCTCTCCTCCCTGCGCGGGGTCCTCGGCGAGGACGGCGCGAGGCGCGCCTTCGGCGCCGTGCTCACCGACAACGGGAGCGAGTTCGCCGACGAGGGCGCCATCGCGGCGCTGCTCGGCGAGCGGGACGGCGAGACCAGGCTCTTCTACTGCGACCCCCGGCAGAGCCAGCAGAAGGGCGCGTGCGAGAAGAACCACGTGGAGATCAGGAAGCTGCTGCCCAAGGGCGCCGGGGCCAGGTTCGACCGGCTGACGGCGGCGGACTGCGCGCTGCTCATGTCGCAGGTGAACTCCGAACCGAGGGGGGCGCTCGGGTTCCTGACGCCGGCGCGCGTGCTGCGGATGGCCCTCGGGGAGGACGCCTCCGCCCTCATGGACGCGTTCGGGATAGAGGAGCTGGCGCCCGGCGAGCTCGACCTCACGCCCGGCTGCATCGAAAGGGCCAGGGCCGCGAGGGGCGAGGGGCCGCTGGCGGGATAGGCGGCGGGCCGGGACATGGGCCGGAGGGCCCGTTGCGCTGAGTCCGGAACGGCTGCGCGGCGGGCTGGCGGAGCATGCGGCGGCGGCATGGGGGCACCGGACTCCACAGCCCCTCCACCTGCGGAAACGAAGTGATGGCCAGGTGCCGGGAGCTATTTCCGCGTTGCGCTAGCTGCGGAAACGCGGGGTCCGTTCAGGCTGTTGCGTTGAGATTGAAAATCAACCAAAATGGCACCAACGACGTGTTGGTGGCGGGGGAGTGATGGCGTTAAAGATGTCGAGAATGATTATAGGATTGTTTTAGATGCGGGCATGAAAAAGGGTCGAATCGAAGTGTCTGGCCGGACGCCAATTGTCCGGGAACTGTTTCGATTCGACCGTGTTTCATTTTACATCCGCGGCATGCTCTTATAGACGCCCGGCGATTACCGACCTTCACGACCTCGATAGTCGGGCTATGGACTTAAGATTTCTTGGGCTCCCAGCCGTTTTCGATTGCGGCGGGGTAGACTGCGGCGTAATTAAGCATCCAGCTGCCATCGCCCGCTTTTTGAATAAACCCCTTATCCGTCAAAGAGGTATAGGCCCGGGAGATCGTGTTCTTACTTAGGTGGTAGCGCTCCTCAATCCATTTGCTTTTTGCGTAAAAGCCCATGGCTCGTTTGTTTTTGGAAGGATTTCCAAGCTTCCATACTAGGCCGAGGATGAGGCGCTCGGCAGCGACAGTGGTGGCACAACACGCCCAGTCGGGCACCGAAATAAAATTCGCGTTATCCATTTTCCTTCTAATCTCTCGTTGCTCATTAACATCATCGCGATATTTGTCAGAAATTGACGGTAGCTCGCTCATGTTTACCGCCTAGTCAAGGTGGGCGGTACGACCTTCAAGCTGTTTGAAAAGTTCGTAGAATGAGCTTTCAAACATGTAATTAGAGCGATGGACCTGGATGAGCTTGCCGGACTCGCGCATGAATTTGCGTGCAGTGTTCTCGCTCCAGCCAGTGATTTCGCGGATATCGTTAACGCGGAGCAACCGATCGCACTGAGCGGCACCAGTAGGGAAAGTCGGTGTGGACGCCTGGGTGCTAATCTTTGGAGTAGCCATGATGAGCTATCCTTTCAATGAGGGCCCTCCCTGTGCTTGTAAGACGTACCAGGTTCATAAGCACTTGGGGGGCCGGTTTCTATGACTACATGCGTAGTCATCTGACAGCTTTAGCATGTATTAAAACTCATTAGATGTCAATCAAATAAAGCATCTACCTGCGGAAACGGTATTATAGTACCGTAATATTATGAAAAAAACGATGAATGAAAAACATGCTATTTCTCGCTTCTCTGTATATAGGCGTTGATGAAGTCTTCGTAGCCTTTAACTGCTTTTATTTCTGATTGTTGAACGAGGCTTGTATACGTTTTGAGCGTGATATTGGGGTCCGCGTGGCCAAGAATACCTTGCACGCTTCTAACGTCCGATCCGTTCGCCAGCATAAAAGTGCTTACACAATGCCTGAGCTGATGCGGGCAGATGCCCTTATATAGTTTTCCGCCAGTCGAATTGTTCGGCTCATAGATTCCAAGATTGCAGCTAACTGCGAAATCGCGAAACCAATGGTTGAAGATGTAGTTTTTCATGTGACAGACAGTAGGGGCCCCTTGCTCGACAGCAATATCGCTAATGATGGGAGTGCTGCCAGTCTGGGCCAGCCCCAGAGAGGCCAGGAGCTCTTTTTGTATGGCTGACCATGATTGAAGACGTTCGGCCAAGGTTTCTCCAACGGGGATTTTGCGTTGGCTTTCTTGTGACTTGGGTGCCCTCAGTTCATGATCGTTGGTGTACTGCCTGTCAATTTTCAAGGTTTTATTGGCAGGGTCCCAATCGCGCCATTCGAGGCCCAGCATCTCGCCTTTTCGCATACCCGTATACACTAGTACTAGCGTACCAACAGCTTCGGCGGTGAGCTCAATGTGTTGAAGATGTGTGCATAGGGTAGCTACTTGGTCGATTGTAAGTGATTCTCTTTTGTTGCGTGGTCTGCGAACATGAACGGTAGCGCAGGGGTTTCGGTCAATTATTCTCTTTGCGACTGCATTCGACAGAATCTGACGCAGTTTCGCATTGATTCGTACAAGCTCTGATGGTTTGTATTTTCCCGTACGACGAGCTTCGGCATATGTTTCTTCGATTAGATCGGGAGTTAGCCCCTCAATTGTCTGAAACGCACCGAATAGGTCTTCGATATGCCTGCAATCGTACGCTTCTCTTTCATAGCTCGTTGGCGCAAGCTCGGTGTCCCTATTTTCATGAAAGGCCCAGCAGTAGGACGCAAGCAAAGTGGGCTTTTTAGTTTTAGTGATCGTGCCAGAGGAGTTGATTTCAGCCAGCTTGGCCTGCATTGCAGCCTTAGCTTCTGTTTTAGTCTTGCAACGAACCGTATAAGTTGGGGATCGTTTGTAACGCCCTGTCTTAGGGTCCTTGACCCCAAGGGAAAAATAATAGCGATAGGTGTTAGGTGATCTCTTGTCTTTCCAACACGTGCCTCTTCCGCTAATTAGTGGCTGTTCTGACATCTTTGCGCTCCGTTTCTTTGAATAGTTTTCAACAATTCATTGAGTGCAGTTTAGCTAAAGCTGTTAGTAATATGTTTGTAAAAGCGTAGGCGCAGCTACCGGAGGCAAAAGACACAAACTGCTATGTTTATCTGCGGTTATATGATGTTCAATGATGCTTGATGAATGGTAGGGGGTAGCATTAAATCATATCTCCTAAAGCGGGTGTCGACGGTTCGAATCCGCCCGGGGGCACCAGAGGAATATCGAGCCCGGTACCGCTATGGTGCCGGGCTCTTCTGGTTCATGCCATGTCAAAAACGAAGCGCCCGCTTGCTGGGGGAGCAAGCGGGCGCCTGTGAGCGAATATGTTTGCGGCGAGAGCTGTGATGAGCGGTGGGGTGGCGACTAGTTGGTCGTACCGGAATCGTCACCCGTGCCCGAGCCAGAGCCCGAACCCGAGCCCGAAAGTGCGACCGTCAGCGTAATCGTGCTGTCGGTGGACTGCTTGCCGGTGGGGGAGACGCCCGTAACGGTGGCGTCCTCGTTACCGCTCACGGGATTGCCGTTCTGGTCACAGAAGCCAATGTTATAGAAACCGGCGTTGTTGAGCGCGGTGACGGCGGCGGAAATGCTCTTGCCGTACAGGTTGCCCGGAACACTGGCCTTGCCGGACTTCTTGGCAATGACGACGGTAATCGTGGCGCCGGGCTTCTGCTTGCCGCTGGGGTTCCAGCTGATCACGGTGCCCTCGGTAACCGAGTCGTTCTCCTGGTAGCTCACGTCGACGCCAAAGCCTGCCATATCGAGGGCGTTGCGCGCCTGGGCCTCGGTCATGTCGGTCAGGTCGGGGACGGACGTGGTATCCGGGCCGCCCGAGACCTTGTACGAGATGGTCGTGCCTTTCTCGACTTCCTTACCGGCTTCGGTGCCCTGCTCAAAGACCTGGCCCTCATCGGCCTCGTTGGCCTCCTCGGAGGCGTTGCCCTTCAGGCCAACGCTTGCCAGCGCGGCTTCTGCCTGGTCCTTGGTCAGGCCGACAAGCCGGGGAACCTCAACCTTCTCGGAGGGCTTGGGGCCCTTGGAGATTACCAGGTTCACCTTGGTGCCCTTGGCCTTCTTGGTGTTGCCGTTGGGCGTCTGCTCGGCGACCTTGCCCTCGTCGACATCGTCGTTGTAGCTTTGGTCGATGGTGCCGACCTCGAGGCCGGCTTCCTTGATCAGCTCGACGGCAGTCTGCTGGTCCTTGCCCAGCACATCGGGCACGGTGACCTGCTCGCCGCCAAAGAGTCCTGTGGCAAAGGCCACCACGATGCCGATGACGGCAACGGCTGCCACCACGGCGGCGATGATCTTGTTCTTGTTGGATTTGGGCTTTTCGACCTCGTAGGAGCCGGTGGAGCCCGAAACCGAGCTACGGGCGGTATTCTGGCCGCTCACGCCCGAGACGGGACGCACCATGGCGCGCGTCTGATCGGAAAGCTCGCGAGTCTTGGTGGCGCCCAGTTCACCGGGGGCACCGATGATGCGCGTGGGCTCCGAGACGTTGACGGCACGGCCCGACAGGTAGCTGTTGAGCACCTGACGCAGCTCGTCGGCGGTCTGGAAGCGGTTTGCGGGGTCCTTCTCCATGCACTTGAGGATGATGCGCTCAAGGTCGGCGTCGACACCGGAGTTGATCTGGCTCGGCGGAATAGGCAGCTCGTTGACCTGCTTGAGTGCGACCGAGATAGCGTCGTCACCGTCAAAGGGAACGCGGCCGGTGGCGCACTCATACATCACGACGCCCAGCGAGTAGATATCCGAGGTGGGGCCGAGGTCCTGACCACGGGTCTGCTCGGGGCTGACGTAGTGGGCGGTTCCCAGCACGTTGTTGTCTTGCGTGAGGTGGCTGTTCTTGGCGCGCGCGATGCCAAAGTCCATCACCTTGATGTTGCCGTCGGGCAGCACCATGATGTTTTGCGGCTTAATGTCGCGGTGGATGATCTCGTGCTTGTGGGCGACCGAAAGCGCGGAGCTGATCTGCGAGCCGATCTGGGCGACCTTCTTGGGGTCGAGGGCGCCGTGGCTCTTGATGCCGCTCTTAAGGTCGGTGCCGCGCAGGTACTCCATGACGATGTAATAGGTGTCGCCGTCCTTGCCCCAATCGTAGACACTCACGATATAGGGGGAGGAGAGACCTGCTGCTGCCTGGGCCTCCTGCTTAAAGCGTGCGGCGAAGGTTGCGTCGCCAGCATACTGCGGCAGCATAATCTTGACGGCTACCGTGCGGTCGAGGACCTGGTCCTGTGCACGGTAGACGGTCGCCATGCCGCCTGTCCCCACCTTATCCTTGAGGAGGTATCTTCCCCCGAGGACCCTCTGTTCCATTCCTGCTCCTAACATAACTATTCGCTCAACGATGTGTGTAGTACCTACGATGTGGCCGCTGGGGCCGTGTGGCGCGTTGCCGCTAACTCTTCGGCCGCGGCGCGCCTCGGGTGTCCGATTCGATCATGGGCATCACGCTCCCTGTGCGGCAAGCGCCGCAGTCAGGACGATACCGGCGATCTTGGCGGCCTTGACGTCATGCTTGTCGTAATCCTCCAAGGCCACCGAGATGGCGACCGTGGGTGAATCGTAAGGTGCAAAGCCAACGAACATCGAGTTGACGTTGGTGCCGCCAATCTCGGCCGAGCCGGTCTTGCCGGCAACCTTGACGCCGGGGATTTGGGTATCGGTGCCGGTGCCGGACTGGACGACGGCAAGCATGGCCTGCTTGACCTGGTCGGCCGTGGCGGAGCTGACGGCCTGACCCAGCGAGCGGGACTGCGTGGTCTTGACCACGGTTCCGTCCGGGGCGAGTACCTGGGCTACAAAGTACGGGTCCATGACCACGCCGCTGTTAGCGATGGCGGCGGCAATCACGGCGTTTTGCATGACGGTGGTCTGCGGGCCGGGCGTGTGGTCCATGCCGACAGGCTGGCCGGCGCCGGCCCAGGCGGTCTCCCACTCGGTCATGAGCGACGGGTCGGCCATGATGGAGGCCGCGGAGGTCAGGTCCTGGCCGAGCTTTTGGCCGTAGCCAAAGGCGTTGGCAAACTGCACGAGCGTGTTTGCGCCAACTTCGTTTGCCACCTGGCCGAAGACGACGTTGGAGGACACGGCAAAGGCCTGCTGCAGGCTGATGGTGCCGTAGCTCTCGTTGGCATAGTTGGTGACCGGTGCGTTGCCGATGTCCATGGAGCCGGGCGCCTGGTAGGTGCTGGTAAGGCTGGCGGTACCGGTCTCGAGTGCCGCGGAAAGCGTAACGACCTTAAACGTTGAGCCCGGCGTGTACAGCGCGTCCATGGCGCGATTGTACATGGAGCCGTCCTCGCCGCCGCCCGTCTGCAGCAGGGCATCGATGTTGGTGTTGTCGTAGGTGGGCGAGCTGGCACATGCGAGCACCGCGCCGGTACGCGGATCCATAACCACCACGGCGCCCTTAAAGCCCTTGAGTGCCTGCTCGGCCGCCGTCTGGATACGCGAGTCGATGGTGAGCTTGGCGGTGTTGCCCGGCTGGGTCTGGCCCGCGAGCGACGCGATGGCGTTGTTCCAGCTGGAGTAATCCTTAGAGCCGGTGAGCGTGTCGTTCATGACGCTCTCGATGGCGGTGGTGCCATACTGCTGGCTCACGTAGCCAACCACGTGCGCTGCCAGGTTACCGTTGGGGTAGGAGCGTACGTAGGTGCCGTCCTCCTGCTGCAGCGACTCGGCCAGCGTCACGCCGTCGGACGTGATGATGGAGCCGCGCTGGATGTACTTGGAGCGGGCGATGGTGTGGTTGTTGGTCGGCATGTCCTGATAGTCCTTGGCCTTAATGACCTGGACATAGGTGAGGTTGCCGATAAGGATGGCAAACAGCGCCGTAAAGGCGAGCACCGCGCGGGTTAGACGGTTGGCGAGCGCAACGCGGCCGAGCACACCGGATTCAGGCGTGTCGAGCAGGCGACGGCGCATGCGCGAGCCGACGGAATGGCTGCCGCTGCCGTAGGAAGACGAGGTGGCAAAGCGCGTGCCCGTCGGGGCGGCGGCAGATGCGACCTGATCATCGGTGATGGCGGCCATGGTGCCGGTGCCGGTAAGCTCGGCCTCGCGTCCGGTCGCCTCGTCACCGGCGCGCAGCAGGAGCGCGACGATGATAAAGCTCGCCAGCAGAGAGGAGCCGCCCTGGCTCATAAAGGGCAGGGTGACGCCGGTCAGCGGGATCAGGCGGGTTACGCCGCCAACGATCAAGAAGGCCTGGAAGCTGATGGCGGCCGTAAGGCCTGTGGCACTAAAGGCGGCGAGGTCGGATTTAGCGCGGGCAGCCGTGGTGAGGCCACGCACGGCAAAGAGCATAAACAGGATGAGCACGGCGCCGCCGCCCAAAAGGCCCATCTCCTCGCCGATAGCCGAGAAGATAAAGTCGGACTCGACGACAGGGATGTTGTTGGCCATGCCGTTGCCGATGCCAACACCGACCAGACCGCCATCGGCAAGCGAGAAGAGCGACTGGACGATCTGGTAGCCCTGGCCCTGGGCGTCCTTAAACGGATCGAGCCAAACCTGGAAACGCACCTGAACGTGAGACAGGAACTTGTAGGCGCCCACGGCTCCAACAGCTAAGAGCGCAAGGCCGATAACGACATACGAAAAGCGCCCCGTGGCAACGTAGAGCATCAGCAAGAAGATGGTGTAGAACAGCACGGCCGAACCCAGGTCGCGTTCGAAGACGACGACGAGCAGGCACACACCCCACACGGCAAACAGCGGCAGCAGCAGTCGCAGGCGAGGGATCTTAAAGCCCAGAATCTTGCGGTTGGAGATGGAGAGCAGCTCGCGGTTCTCGGCCAGGTAGCCGGCCAGGAACAGGACGATAAAGACCTTGGCGAACTCGCCGGGCTGGATGGTAAAGCCCGCGATGCGAATCCACAGCTTGGAGCCCGAGATCGTGGTGCCGATAAAGATAGGCAGCATCAGCAGAATGATGCCGATGATGCCAAAGGTGTACTTGTAGCGCATGACCACGTCGAGGTTTTTGACTAGTGCAAGCGTTCCCACCATGAGCGCCACCGAGACAAACAGGATGATGAGCTGTGAGATGGCGAGGGCGGGGGCGAGACGCGTCACGAACGTGATGCCGATGCCCGAAAGTATAAATACGATGGGCAGGATGGCGGGGTCGGCACCGGGCGCCAAGATGCGCACGGCAATGTGGGCCGCGGCAAAGGCGGCAAAGAGGCCGATCGGTACGGCGAGCGTCTCAAAGGAGATGGCAGCGCCCGCGGTGAGGACGTACATCGCATACAGCAGGATGACGGGGAACGCCGAGGCGATGAGCAAGAGCAGCTCGGTGTTGCGGCGACTCATAAGCGGCACTCCCTTTCTAATTCTTATCGGAGGCTTCGGCCTCGGCGGACTGTTCGGCGGTTTTCTCGGAATCTGATTCGGAGGTCGATCCCTGATTGGTGTTGTCGCGAATCGTTTGCGCGTCGATCACCTGGCGGGTCTGCTCCTCGTCGATCTGGTGGCGGTACTTGGATATCGTGTCCTGCGCATCGTCGACACTTGTTTGCGGAATGCCCGCCTTGAGGCGGTTTTGCGTGTCTTCGGGCAGGTCGGACAGCTTAATGCTGGTTTCGCTTTCGAGCCAGTGGAGCTTGAGTCCGAGCGGCTTGCCGGGCAGGCCGCGCCAGACGGCGACATTGCCCTGGTAGGTACCCAGGTAGTACGAGCCGGTGACACCCGTGTAGGCCCAGATGCCAGCTGCCAGCACAAAGACGAGGGCCAGGATGGCGGCGATGGTAATGTTGCGGCGACGCACGCGTTGCGCCTCGCGCATAACGCCATCGTCAACCAGGTCAACGACTACTACGGTCACGTTGTCGTGGCCGCCGGCGGCAAGCGCCGCGTCCACTAGGTTGTCGACGCAGATTTGCGCGGTTGAGGACTGCGTGGCGATGTTCTCGATATCGCTATCGGGAATCATGCTCGAGAGGCCGTCAGAGCACAGGATCAGACGGTCGCCTTCCTCGATATGCAGAGTGAAGTGGTCGGCATACATGGCGGGGTCCGAGCCCAGCGCACGGGTGATGACCGAACGGTTGGGGTGGACGCGAGCCTCGTCTGCCGTGATCTCGCCAGCGTCCACGAGTTCTTCCACATAGGAGTGGTCGCGGGTCACGCGGATGAGTGTGCCCTCGTGGAGCAGGTAGGCGCGCGAGTCGCCCACGTGGGCGATGGCGAGCGTGTCGTTTTCGATATAGGCGCAAGTGGCTGTGCAGCCCATGCCAGGCTTGCCCAGGCCGTTCAAGGCGGCCTCGATTACGGCGGCGTTAGCGGCCTCGACGGCTGCGGCCAAGCGTGCTGCGTCGGCGGACTGCGGGGCCGTTTTGGCAATAGTCTCGACGGCGATAGAAGAGGCTACCTCGCCGGCGGCGTGACCGCCCATGCCGTCGCATACGCAAAAGAGCGGCGACTGCACCAGGTAGGAATCCTCATTGTGCGGGCGCACACAGCCAACGTCGGAGCGGGCGCCCCACATGAGTTGCGTGGTGGTGCCGGCATCATAGGTCGAGTCGGTCTCGATGCGCTCCTCGGTCAGGGGCTCAAAGCTCATGGTCGAGCCGGGGTCTTTGAGCTTGGCCTCAACGGCAGCAACGTCGATCTCGGCGGTGTCACCGGGAGAGACGGTGTCGGTCTCGGCGTTTGATTCGGAATTGTCGGTGTCCGGGGAGTCGGGCTCCTCGGACACGCGGGCGGTCGACTCGTCGTCTTGCGGGCTGACGTCTATAGGCTCGGGCGTCGCAAAGTGCGACGGCGCGGGCGTGCTTTGCGGCTGGGCGGCGGGCTCGGCCACGGCATCGGACTCGCTTGCGGGCGCAGGCTGCGGGGTCTTGGGCGCAGGGTCGTCCTCGGGGGATGGCCCTGCCTCGGGCGCCGGCGTAGACGCGGGCGCAACCTCGGATGCCGGGGCTATGGGAAACGCCGGCGCGGCGGGCTCGGGTGCCGCAAACACCGCAGCGCTCTCGTTGATTGCCGCGGCGACGGGCTCTGCAAAGTGAGCCGGCACCGGGGTTGCTTCGGGCGCTGTGGGCTGTTCCGCAGCATGTGCGCCGATGGGCGCCGCTACGGCATCCTCTTCGTCCTCGTTATCGGCGAGATCCGAAATATCATGCGTTACATGCGAAAGAGGCAGGGAGAACACAGTGTCCTCGGGTTCCACGGGTGCGGAGCCCGCCGGAGCGGCGTGGGCCGGCGCAGCTGTGGCGGCAGCCGGTGCCTCGGTCATAGTTGCGGACTTGTTCTCCTCGTCGATCATCGACGGTTCACCTTCATGACCACATCGCCAATCTGGACTTCGTCGCCCTCGCGCAGCGTCGCGGGCTCCACGAGCTGGCGGCCGTTGACGAGCGTGCCGTTAAGCGAGTTGAGGTCCTCGATGATGAGCGCCGGGCCCTGCAGCGAAAAGCGCGCATGCGAGGCCGAGACGAACGGTTCATTGATGCAGATGTCCGAAGATGGCGAGCGACCGACGATGACGGGGCCGAGCATGTCTACGTGGATGCCGCGGATACCGCGCGGACCCTTGTCCACATCAATCGTCCAGATAGCCGAGTCGCGGCGCTGCCCGCGCACAAGTCCCACGCCGGTCTTCATGACGGCGAACAGGAAGATATAGAGCAGGGCGACCAGGACGATGCGGCCTGCAAAAAGGACGATATCGATGTTCATAAGCGACTATCCCCTAAATTCAAAGGTGCTCAGGCCAAACGTCAGCAGATCGCCGTTGCGCAGCGGGCAGCGCGTAATGCGGCGGTTGTTGACGAGCGTGCCGTTGGTGGAATTGAGGTCCTCGATCGACCAATCCGAGCCCGTAAAGGTGAGCTGGGCGTGGCGGCGCGACACGTTGGGGTCGCGCAGGGCAATGTCGGAAACTGAGCGCTCGCGACCGATGGTCACCTGTGCGGAGGTGATGCTATGGCTCTCGCCGCTCACGACGTCGACGAGCTGGGCGAGCGGGCGCTGCGGGGCGCGAGTGCTCGCCATGTTGGAGGCGATGCCGGCTGCAGCGCCTAGGCCCACGGCGGCACCGGTCGCGGCGGCTCCGCCCATGCCGGCAAGCGCGTCGCGCGAGACGGTCTGCGGCACCGGGATAGGAGCGGCGGGGTCGGGGACGCTAGGCGCGAAGGGGTCTGCCACGGCAAGCGGGTCGGGAGCCTGTCTCTTATACACATCTCCGAGCCCACGAGACACTCGCTAATCTCGT
>USMH01000019.1 GCA_900555745.1 uncultured Collinsella sp. | reverse complement strand
AATCTTATATGTAATTCTACATTAGTCTTTTTCAAAGGATCGCACAGTCCTACATAACGTGCACTTTCGCTGTAGGGTCGGCTTTATGTCGGCCCTCTTTTTTGCATGGGGGCGGTTGGATGGTAATATCGTTACGTTTGAACTGTTTCGATGTGAAACCGAGGAGATTCCCTCTATGAGTGCTGACTACCCGTCAATGACTACGGCCGAGATCCGCTCTAAGTTCCTCAACTTCTTTGAGGAGCGCGGTCTTAAGCTCTATCCTTCTTCGTCCCTTGTTCCCGACGATCCCTCGCTGCTGCTTGCCAACGCCGGCATGAACCAGTTTAAGGAGTACTACCAGGGCAAGAAGACCATGAAGGAGATCGGCGCGATCTCCTGCCAGAAGTGCGTCCGCACCAACGACATCGACTGCATCGGCGAGGACGGCCGTCACCTCTCGTTCTTTGAGATGCTCGGCGACTTCTCCTTTGGCGGCGTCTCCAAGCAGCAGGCTTGCGCTTGGGCCTTTGAGCTCATCACCAAGGAGTTCAAGCTGCCGCTCGACCGCCTGTACTTCACCGTCTTTACTGAGGACGACGAGACCCACGACGTGTGGCGCTCCCTGGGCGTTGCCGAGGATCACATCTCGCGCCTTGGCGAGGACGACAACTTCTGGGCCGCTGGCCCCACCGGTCCCTGCGGTCCGTGCTCCGAGATCTACTTTGACATGGGCGAGGAGGTCGGCTGCGGTAGCCCCGACTGCAAGCCCGGCTGCGACTGTGACCGCTTCCTTGAGTTCTGGAACCTCGTGTTTACCCAGTACGACCGCCAGGAGGACGGCTCCATGCCGGAGCTGCCGCACCGCAACCTCGATACGGGCATGGGTCTGGAGCGCATGGCCGCCATCATGCAGCACAAGACCGCCAACTACGACGGCGATCTGATGCAGCACCTCATCAAGCTCGGTGAGAAGATCAGCGGCAAGACCTATGACGCCGACGATTACTCCGGCGCCAGCCGCTCCCTGCGTATCATCGCCGACCACTCCCGTGCCGTCGACTTTATGATCTCGGACGGCATCCTGCCCGGTAACGAAGGTCGCGAGTACGTCCTTCGCCGCCTGCTCCGCCGCGCCGTGTTCCACGGTCGTCTGCTGGGCATCGAGGGCGCCTTCCTGACCAAGTTTATCGACGAGGTCAACGCCCAGATGGGCGAGGCCTATCCCGAGTTGCTCAAGAACGTTGCGCTCGTTAAGGGCATCGTTGCCTCCGAGGAGGAGCGTTTTTCCACGACGCTCGACAACGGCCGCGTTTACCTGGACGAGGCCCTGGCCGCGCTCGCCGACGGCGCTGTCCTTCCGGGCGACGTTGCCTTTAAGCTGCACGACACCTTTGGTTTCCCCATCGACCTGACTGTCGAGATCGCCGGCACCGCCGGTCACGACGTCGATATGGACGGCTTCACCGCTTGCATGGAGGACCAGAAGGCCCGCGCTCGCGCCAACGCCAAGGGCGACGCCTGGGGTAGCTTTAACGACGTGTGGGTCGAGCTTTCGGACAAGGTCGCTGCGACCGAGTTCGACGGCTATGACAACGATGTGATCGAAGGCGCCAAGGTTGTCGCCATCGTGCGCAACGGCGAGTCCGTCGAGTCCGCTGCCGCGGGCGATGATGTTGAGGTCGTGCTCGACCGCACCCCGTTCTATGCCGAGATGGGCGGCCAGCAGGGCGACGCCGGCGAGCTTTCCGCCGAGGGCGTTTCGCTGACCGTTTCCGATACCAAGAACCACAACGGCCTGTATGCCCACGTCGCCCACGTTGCCGAGGGCACGCTGACCGTCGGCGCTACCGTGACCGCCGCGCTCGATGCCGAGCGCCGTGGCTTCCTGCGCCGCAACCACACCGCCACGCACCTGCTCGACGCCGCCCTTAAGCAGGTCCTGGGCGAGCATGTCTCCCAGGCCGGCTCGCTGGTGACGCCCGAGCACCTGCGCTTTGACTTCACGCACTTTGAGGCCCTGTCTTCCGAGCAGCTCAAGGCTGTTGAGGACTTGGTCAACCAGCAGATCTTCGCATCTAAGCCGGTCGTGACCCGCGTCATGGGCATCGATGAGGCCAAGGCCGCCGGCGCCGTCGCCCTGTTTGGCGAGAAGTACGGCGACGTTGTCCGCGTTGTCTCTGTGGGCGCCGAGGACAAGCCGTTCTCCCGTGAGCTCTGCGGTGGCACCCATGCCGCCAACACCGCCGAGATCGGTCTGTTCAAGATCATTTCCGAGTCCTCTACGGGCTCCAACGTCCGCCGTATCGAGGCCGTGACCTTCAAGGGCGCTCTCGACTACATGGCCGACCGCCTGGCACTCGTTGACGCCGCTGCCGCTGCGCTCAAGTGCCGCGTTGACGAGGTTCCCGCTCGTGTGGAGAACCTGCAGGCCGAGCTGCGAGAGACGTCCAACAAGCTCAAGAAGGCGCTGACCGGTGGCTCCTCCGACGTTATCTCCAGCGCCATCGAGGGTGCCGTCGAGCTCGACGGCTATAAGCTCGTCGTCGCTGAGCTCCAGGGCCTTGAGGCTGCTGACCTGCGCAACGTCTGGGATACCGTACACCAGAAGGTTGCCGGCCCTGTCGCCTGCGTCGTTGCCAGCGTGACCGAGAAGGGCACTCCGGCCCTGCTTGCCGCCGGCTCCGATGACGCCGTGAAGGCCGGTTTCCATGCCGGTAACGTGATTAAGCAGATCGCGGGTCTGGTCGACGGTCGCGGTGGCGGCCGTCCCAACATGGCCCAGGCCGGTGGCAAGAACGCTGCCGGTATCGCCGATGCCCTCGCGGCCGCCAAGACCGCGCTCGGCGCCTAAGTAGTCGCTGTGGTCGCGCTCGCGCTGGACATAGGGGAGACCAGGATCGGCATCGCCGTCTCGAGCCGTGATGGCAAGATGGCGATGCCCGTCAAGGTGCTCCCGGCCGCGGAGGTCACCGGTATGGCCAAGACGTTTCGCTACCTGGTCGAGGACTATGAGCCCGACATCCTGGTAAGCGGACGTCCCCTGACCATGGCCGGCGAGCCCGGCCCCCAGGCTGAGCGCGTTGCCGCCGTGGCGCAAAAGATCGCCGACGAGCTCGATCTTCCGCTGGAGTTTGAGGACGAGCGCCTGTCCTCGCAAGAGGCCAAGCGCATCCTGCGCGAGCAGGGACTCAACGAAAAGCAGATGAGGGGCAAGATCGACATGATCGCCGCCAGCCTGTTCTTGCAGACATGGCTCGATCGCAAAAACGAGGAGGTTTTGCATGTCTAGCGCTTTCGATCCGCGCCAGCCGAATCGTACACGACAGCCTGCGCCGCGCCCTGTACCGTCCGGTCAGCGTCCGATGCAGCCGACCCAGCGCGCGGCCCAACCTGCCGCACGCCCGACACAGCCCTCCTCCCGTCCCGCGCAGCCCGCTCAGCGTCTGGGCCAGCAGCCTGCTAGTCGTCCTGCCCAGCAGTCCGCCGCCCGCGCGGCCCAGCCCGCAGGCGGCGCCCGCTTTAAGCAGCAGACACCTACCCAGCGCGCGCAGGCCCCTCAATCGCACGCGCATCATGCACGCGGCTCGCATGGCGTTGCTCCGGCCGCGCGTTCGAGCTATAACACGCATGCTCGACGCGGCACCCAAAAGAAAAGCTCGCCGGTGTCTATGATTATCGGCGCTGTGGTTGCGGTGATCGTTCTCGCCGCCATTGCCTTCTTCGCCGTACCGGCCGTCAAGGGCTTGCTTGGCGGGGAGGACGCAAACGTCACCGCTGGCCAGCAGGTTACTGTTACGATTCCCGAGGGCGCCTCGGGCGACGCGATCGCCACGATTCTCTCCGAGAACCATATTGTCGAGAATCCCAAGGATTACTACGCGGCGGTCAAAAAGCTCAACGCCGACATGTCGCTTAAGCCTGGCACCTACTCGTTCACCACGCTCATGGACGCGACCAAGGTCGTCCAGCAGCTTATGGAGGGGCCCAATGCCGGCTCCGATGCACTGACAATCCCTGAGGGACTGACGGTCGACCAGGTTGCCGACCGCGTGGCCCAGGCGTACGACAGCATCTCCAAAGAGGACTTCCTCAACCAGGCGAAGGCCAGCAATTATGTGAACGACTATCCGTTCCTCAAAGGCGCTGCGAACGATTCGCTCGAGGGTTTCCTGTTCCCCAAGACCTATTCGCTGGGCAAGAAACCGAGCGCCGATGATGTCATTCGCGCCATGCTTGACCAGTTCAACGCCGAGTACAAGACGCTTGATTTTGCCGGTTGCGAGGCCAAGATCAAAGAGCGCTATGGCGTGGATATGTCCGATTACGACATCGTTAACCTTGCCTCGATCGCCGAGCGCGAGGGCCTTAACGCCGATCAGCGCGCGCACGTGGCATCGGTTTTCTATAACCGTCTGGCGGGCAAGCTCGATGGTCTGCGCTACCTCAATAGCGATGCGACCATGATGTATGTCACCGTTGGCGAGGTTACCGCTGACGACCTGCAGAGTGATAGCCCCTATAACACCTATAAGCACGAGGGCCTCCCGCCCACGCCCATTTGCTCTCCGTCGCTCGAGGCACTCAAGGCCACCCTTGAGCCGACCGACTCCGATGATCTGTATTTCTACATTACGCAGGACGAGGAGTATTTCTCGAAGACCTACGAAGAGCATCAACAGTCTTGGAATTGATCATGAGGATTTTTAGCCCCAAACGATATGTTGCCTCGGTCGATCGCATCGACCTTGATACCCTCTGGGCCGACGGCAAGCGCGCCATTCTGCTCGATCGCGATAACACCCTGGTGCCGCGTGATACCGAGCAGGTGCCCGCTGCGGTCTCCGCCTGGCTCAAGGCCGCCCATGCCAAGGGCTTTAAGCTGTGCATGGTGTCCAACAACTGGCATCGCGACCAGGTTATGGCGTCGGCACGCGAGCTGGGGCTCGAGGCCATCAGCCATGCCATGAAGCCGGCACCGTTTGCTCTCAAGGCCGGTCTTAAGCGCTTGGGCGCCACGGCCGATGAGGCCGTGCTGATCGGTGACCAGCTGTACACGGACGTATGGAGCGGCAACTTTGCCGGTGTCGACACGATCTTGGTAAAGCCGCAGGCCACGCAGGACCTGTGGTATACGCAAATCTTCCGTATCTTTGAGCGCCGGGCCCTGCGCGACCTTCCCTGCGAGGATTAGGTTTCGTCATGTCCCAGCACACCAAGCACGGCTGCGACCACATCTTCTTTATCGGGTTTTTGGGTGCGGGCAAATCGACGCTCGCGCGCAACGTGGGCACCATGTTCAAGCGTCGGTTTATCGATACCGACCGACTTGTCGTGCGCCGTTGCGGAAAATCGGTAACCGAGATTTTTGAGACCGAGGGCGAGGAGCGTTTTCGCGAGCTCGAGACTTCGGCGCTCCGTTCGCTCCAAAGCGAGCGCAGCCTGCTGGTTTCGTGCGGTGGTGGCATTGTCGAGACGCCGGTGAACATTGAACTGATGCACGAGATGGGTACGTGTGTGTACCTCGAAGGCGACTTTGAGGACTCGTTGCGTCAGATTCGTCGCTCCGATACCCGGCCCGATTTCCGCTCGCCCGAGCATGCTGCGCGCCTGTTTGAGCATCGCCGTCCGCTGTATCGCCAGGCCGCCGATATTACCCTTGATATTCGCAACAAGTCCTTCGAGGACGTTTCCTACCTTTGTGCCGAGAAGCTTTTGGAGCGTGGACTGCTATGATTCGCCGTCAACTTATCAATTTCCAAAACCGCAGTGTCGATGTCCGCGTCGGATTGGGCGCGTTCGAGGAGCTGTCGCGCATGTTTGCCTCTGCTGTGGGCAAGCCTAAGCGCGCGATGGTGGTTTGGAACGACGCCACATCCGAGCGTTTTGGCGAGGTCGTCGAGCATGCGCTGGTCGACGCCGGTTTTGCCGTGTCGCAGCTTTCGCTTGAGGTTTCGCCTGCCGGCGCTACGCTGGCCGATGCCGATACCGTCTTTGGCGCCCTGTCGGCTAACGGCATTACCTGCGACGATCTCGTTGTCGCTGTCGGTGACACGGCGACCTGCTCGGTCGTTTGCTGGTGCGCTAATCAGTGGTGCGGTCGCACCGAGTGCGCCTTGCTGCCGACGACCTTCGATGCCATGTTCACGGTCGCGACGACCATGAAGCCGCTCGTCGCCTCGTCGGCGTATGCGCTTCCTGCTATCGCGTTCCGTCCCGAGCCGGGCCTGGTCGTGTGTGACCTCGACCTTGTTCGCGAGGCGGACCCCGAGGACCTCAAGCTCGGCTATGTGGAACTTGTTGGCACCATGCTTTCGAGCAGCAAGTCCCGCTGGAATCAGTTTACCGAGACCGTCCCCGAGATTCTCGCGGGCGAGGAGGTCGCGCTCGTCAATGCCGTTCAATGGTCTCAGACTGCCCGCAAGGACGTACTGATGGCCACGAACCCGAGCGCCCGTCATGCGCTCGATTTTGGCAAGACGGGGGAGCGTACCCTGTGCGCCTGCTTGGGCGATGCCGCATCGCAGGTCCCTGCCTACCAGCTGTTGTCCGAGGGCATGCGCTTTGAGGCGCGTCTAGCACATGATGCTTGCGACTTCGATATCGATTACGTTTTTGAGGTCGATGACTGCCTGGAGGACTTTGGCATCGAGGAACTTGCCTTCGATCTGGAGCCCACCGCGTTTATCGAGGAGTTCCGCAGGCAGCAGTTCGCCCGCTCGAACCGTAGCATGTTGCCGCTGCCCGCGGCGCTCGGCGCCATTCGTCTAACGAGCGTTGAGGACGAGGTTCTTGAGCGCCATGCTCACGCCTACTTGGCTTCTCGCAAAGAACTTCTCTAAGATTTATTGACATCCATCGTCTTTCGTATCATGTTGAGGGACGGGTTTCCAATCGGTTGTGGATCGCATGCGATTCCGACGTTCGGTTGAGACCCGTCCCGCACTTTTTGAGACAATAAGAAAGGAATCTGCATGTCTGAGTTTGCTGCCGGTCCCGCCGGTCGTATCGAGCGTGTCCGTGCCCTGATGGTTGAGCGCGGCTACGACGCTATCGTGGTGCGCGACGAGGCCAATCTTCGTTGGCTCACGGGCGTGAAGGGCGTCTTCGACTACACCTTCGAGTTCCCACACGCGGCGTTTATTACGGCTGACCAGTGCCTGTTCCATACCGACTCGCGCTACCTCAACAGCTTTGAGGAGAACACGCCCGCCGGCAGCCCCTGGGTCTACGACATGGACGAGGGCACCATCCCCGGTTGGGTCGCCGGCAAGATCGCGGCCAACAAGTGCCGCGTCTGCGCTGTCGAGGACGACATGCAGATCAACTTCTACCAGGGCATTCAGCGTGGTCTGGAGGATCGTTCCGTCGCCTGCATGTTGCCGCTGATGCATGACGACATCCGCAAGATGCGCGCCATCAAGGACGCCGAGGAGATCGAGCTCATGCGCCATGCGCAGTCGATCACCGATGCCGCCTTCCAGCATATGCTCGGCTTTATTAAGCCCGGTATGACCGAGAAGCAGGTTCGCAACGAGCTCGAGAACTTTATGTTCGCCAACGGCGCCGACAGCCTGGCTTTCGGCTCCATCGTGGCGAGCGGTCCCAACACCGCCAACCCGCACGCCGTGCCGAGCGACCGCGTGATCGAGAAGGGCGACTTCGTCCTTATGGATTACGGCGCGGGCTACTGCGACTATCGTTCCGACATGACGCGAACCGTCGTGATGGGCGAGCCTACCCAGGAGCAGCTCGACCTGTACGCGCTCGTGCGCCGTACGCACGAGGAGTGCGTCGCCGCCATCCATCCGGGCGTCGAGGGCAACGACATTTTCAAGCTTTCCAAGAAGATCATCGGCGATGCCGGTTATGGCGATTACTACAACCATGGTCTGGGCCACGGCGTGGGCATCGACATCCATGAGCTGCCCAACTTCAACCGCAGCAAGAACACCATCGAGGTCGGCTCGGTTATCACCATGGAGCCCGGCGTGTATCTGCCCGGTGTGGGCGGCGTGCGCCTGGAGGACTACGGCGTGGTCACCGAGAACGGCTACGAGCCCTTCACCAAGACCCCGCACGACCTGCACGTCATCGATTGCTAGTCTACTTTGTAGATAGTTTGGTGCGGGGCGTTCGAAATGATTCGGACGCCCCGCGTTCTCTTTTTATGCGCTCGCTGCAGGCGAGCTCTGCAAGTGTATAATTTCGGTCGTATGTAATTTGGACGCTTGTGCGTTCTGCCCATAACAAGAAAGGTCGCTATGCCTACCATTTCTACCGCCGACTTCAAGAATGGCCTCGGTCTCCGCATTAAGGACAAGGTCTACACCATCGTCGAGTTCCAGCATGTCAAGCCGGGCAAGGGCGGCGCGTTTGTGCGCTACAAGACCCGCGACATCAAGAGCGGCCGCGTCGTCGAGAACACCTGCAACGCCGGCACCAAGTTCGAGAGCGTTATGCTCACCACCCGTGAGTTCCAGTACCTCTACAACGATGGCGCCGACTACATCTTCATGGACAATGAGACCTATGAGCAGGTTCCCGTTCCCGAGGACATGGTGGGCGAGAACTCCAAGTGGCTGCGCGAGAACGACATCTGCCAGCTGCTCTTTGCCGACGATGAGCTCATGGGCGTGACGCCGCCGATGTTCATCGAGACCACCATTGTCCAGACCGACCCGGGCTTTAAGGGCGACACCGTCCAGGGTTCCACCAAGCCGGCCACGATCGACACCGGCGCTGTCATCCAGGTCCCCATGTACCTCAACGAGGGCGAGGTCATCAAGGTTGACACCCGCGACGGCAAGTTCGTCTCCCGCGTCTAGCAACCAACTCTTCTAGGAGGACTCATGCCCCAGGAAATCAAGATTGACGGCATCGGCATTTCGCCCGATGTTCTGACCGCCATCGTCTCGCGCGCCGTGTCGGATGTCGAGGGCATCGCCTCCGTTGGCGTCAAGGACCTTGCCACCAACCTTGTCTCCATGATGCTCTCGTCCAAGGCCCCGGCTTCCGAGCCGGCGGTCGAGGCCGAGGTCGTCGGCGACAAGCTCGCGCTCACCGTGCGTGTCGTGGTGTTCTTTGGCTATCCGTTCAAGAAACTCGCCGAGGCCGTTCGCGCCGCCGTGGTCGCCGCCATCGATGCCCAGGTGGGCGTCGAGGTCGAGCGCGTTGACGTTTGCATCGATGGTCTCGTTTTCCCCAAGGAGTAACCTTTGAGCCTTAAGGTTTATCGCGGGCGCACGCTTGCCCGCAGTCAGGCGCTGCAGCTGCTGTTCCAGGCCGAGGCCACGGACAGCCCGCTCGAGCGCGTCCTCGAGGGCGATTTCCTGATCTCGAAGGGTCCCCTCGACCCCTATGCACTGGAGCTTTGCCGCGGTGCCTACGAGCACATCGATCGCATCGATTGTGCCCTGCGCGCCGTCGCCAAGAACTGGGATCTTATGCGCATGCCCGGTGCCGACCGCAACCTGCTGCGTATCGCCGTCTACGAGATGCGCTTCCTTACCGACGAAGAGGTCTCGGACGCCATCGTCATCAACGAGGCGGTCGAGATTGCTAAGGCTTATGGTACCGACCAGTCCGCATCGTTTGTCAACGGCGTGCTGGGCAAGATCGCTCGCAGCGAGGAACTGCCGGGCGAGGACCTGTACCAAGAGCTGCTGGCCGAGGATCGCGCTCGCGAGGACGCACAGGCTGCCGAGGCAGCCGCCAAGGTCGCTGCTGCTCAGGCTGCTGCCGGCGTGCTTGCCGAGGATGCGGACGCTGCTGAGGCCGTCGAGGCCGACTCCGTCGAGGAGTAGCCATGCCAGGGGGTTCCGTCCGCAACTTCGATGAGATCTCGGATCGCCTGGACCAGATCATCGCCACCGTTCGCTCCAAGGATACGTCCTTGGAGCGTTCGCTCGATTTGTTTGACGAGGCGATTGAGCTGGGCTCCCGTGCGGTCGATATGGTCGACAAGTTTGAGCTGACGCCGCGTGAGGCCGACAAGCTCGAGCAGGAATACGATGAGGATGCGGCAAGCGAGTCCCAAGATAGACAGGCTGCATCCCCGGATACGAATGGTTGATGGCATTCATGAAACGCGTGCGTCTTGATGACGAACTGATTTCACAGGGCATCTGCGCCGATCGCGCGGATGCCCTTCGCACTCTTATGGCCGGCTTGGTCTCGAGCGGCGGTGAGCGTTTGACCTCTCCGGGGCTCAAGGTGACGCCGGGCCTGCCACTGCACGTTAAGGGGCACATCCCGTACGTTGGGCGCGGCGGCCTCAAGCTCGAGGGCGCGCTCGATGCGTTTGGAATCGATCCGACGGACCTTGCTTGCCTCGATGTGGGATGTTCCACGGGCGGCTTTACCGATTGCCTGCTCAAGCGCGGCGCCGCGACCGTTGTCTCGGTCGACGTGGGCCGTGCCCAGTTTGATTGGTCGCTGCGCCAAGACGATCGCGTGACGCTCCACGAGCGCACGAATGTGACTCAGTTGCCCGAGCTCGGCTACGGCGGCGCTATCGACCTGGCCGTGTGCGATGTGTCGTTTACGAGTATCGCGAATATCATCGACGCCGTGCTGGCGTGTCTGAAGCCTTCGGGTTCGTTTTGCACGCTCGTAAAGCCGCAGTTTGAGGCGCCGGCTGCGCTGGTGGGCGAGGGCGGCATCGTTACCGACCCCGCCGTCCGCCGCGATACGCTCGTGGCGGCGATTGAACTCTTTGCCGCTAAGGGCCTGTTCCCGGTCGACGTGTGCGTATCGCCTATCCATGGTGCCAAGGGAAACGTCGAGTTTTTCCTGTACGGCACGAGGTTTGCCCCCGGGGAGCGCGCCGACGATGAGCTGCAATCCCAGGTATCGGTTTTGAGCGAGAAAGCGGCAACGCTATGAAGGTCTTTCTGGTTCCCAATTACTACAAGCAAGAGGCAGTCGAGAGCGGCCTGATGCTCGAGCTTTGGCTTTCGCGCCAGGGCTACGAGGTTGCATGGGCTGCCGACCAGCGTTCCAAGATCCAGAGCACGCCCGATGTTGACGATGCCGACCTGGTCATTACGCTCGGCGGCGACGGTACGTTGCTGCGCGCCGCCCGCATTCTCAACTACCGTGAGATTCCCATTTTGGGTCTTTCCTATGGCCACCTGGGCTTTTTGACGGCGGCCAGTCCCGAGGAACGCGATATTTTGCAGGTTGTGAGCGATGCCCTGTCCGGTGAGCTCCACGTGAGCCGCCGCGCCACCATCGCCGCGGATATCGTCTCGGTGCGCGATGACGGCACGAAGGATGTCGTGCGCACGTTCGCCCTCAACGACATGGCGCTCACGCGTGGGCCCCTGTCCGATATGGTCGAGTTTGACATCACGGTTTCTGGCCATCATATCGATCGCTTGCGCGGCGATGGTGTGGTCGTGTCGACGGCGACCGGTTCCACCGGCTATGCGCTTTCCGCCGGCGGCCCTATCGTGAGCCCCGATTATACGGGTATGGTTTGCGTGCCCATCGCGCCGCACACCATTCAGGCTCGCGCCTTCTTGACCTCGCCGAGCGATGTCGTCGAGATCTTTATGTCCGATGATCGCCCGAGCGTGCCGGCTATTGCCATCGACGGACAGTTTATTACCTGCGACGGCACGGTTGAGAGCGTGGCTGTGCGTCGCGGTCCCGGCGATGTGCTGCTGCTGGATTACGGTCCCGAGAGCTTCTATAACTCGGTGAGTCGCGTGTTCTATGGAGTGCGTCATGATCGATGAGCTGCAGGTTTCCAACATTGCACTCATTCGCGAG
>USMH01000018.1 GCA_900555745.1 uncultured Collinsella sp. | reverse complement strand
CCTCGGTTGCTGCCACGGCGCGAATGGTACGGTGGAAGCTCGAAATCTTCAGCCCGCATTGCTCTCGGATGAAGCGGTAGAGCGATCCGTACAGGTCCTTCTTTTTAAGGCCTGGAATCAGCTCGAGGGGCATGTAGGTGTACTCGATAACGATGGGCTTCTCATCGGCCTGACGCACGCGCACGACGTGATAGGCAAAGTCATCCTCGGCAATTCCCAGCTGGGCTGCGATGTCCGCTGGTGGATTAACGATCGAGAAATCGTAGACCACCGAGGTCACCTTCTCCCCGCGGTGCTCATATGAAAAGCCCTGGGCACGGTCGTTTTTGCCCTGAAAAAACGCCTGGCCGGGAAGTCCCGCCGTGTCCTTAACGTAGGTACCCGATCCACGACGGCTGGTAATAAGACCTTCCTCGGTGATTTGCTCGATAGCTCGTTTGACGGTGATTTTGGAAACGCTATAGAGCTCGCAGAACTCAACGACGGTGGGAAGCTTATCGCCCGGTTTAAGAGCGCCATCCTCGATACTTCGACGAATATCTGCAGCTATCGCCTCGTATTTGGGAATCAAGGAACCTCCTTTCCAACTTGATTGAGAATAAAAGAAAGTATAGTCAACGCCTAAGCATCTCTATTGAGTTATTGAAAAGTTCGAGAATGATAAAATCAAAAGACGCCCCACTTGTAAAATCAGAGCGTTTTAAATGATAAACATCTGAGTAGTGTCGTGTTGAGGAATGATCGGTCCGAGGACGGGACCGAACCGATATAGCGGCCAGCGAACCGAATCTCGTACTCTGCGTTTCCCCAGATAAAACCTGCCAAAACAAACCTGTCCCTTTTTGGTAGGTTTTTGCCTTGGGAGCGGTACCATACAGGCAATGTTTAAACGAGAAAGGTGGGCTCCCATGGAACCTAAGCAGTACTACATCGGCATTGACGTCGGCGGCACTTCGGTTAAGGAGGGTCTGTTCGACGAGGACGGCAACCTGCTGGCCAAGGCCAGCGTGCCTACGCCTCCCATCGTTGACGCTGCGGGCTTTGCCGCGGTGACCGAGGCTATCGACCAGGTGGTCGCCAAGGCACGGATTCCGCGCGCCTTTGTGGCGGGCATTGGCCTTGCCGTTCCGTGCCCCATCCCGGCATCGGGCGATGCCAAGGTCAAGGCCAACATTGCCATCAACCTGCCCGAGCTGAGGATCGCCATTCAGCAGCACTGCCCCGACGCGGTCGTTAAGTACGAGAACGATGCCAACGCCGCCGCCATGGGCGAGGCCTGGCTCGGCTCTGCCAAGGGCGTGCAGAACGTGGTGATGGTCACCATCGGTACCGGCGTGGGCGGCGGCGTTATCGTCAACGGCGACGTGGTATCGGGCGTTGTGGGCGCCGGCGGCGAGATTGGCCACATGTGCCTGAACCCGGCTGAGGAGCGCACCTGCGGCTGCGGCGGCCATGGCCACCTGGAGCAGTATTCCAGCGCCACCGGCGTGGTGAGCAACTACCTTGCCGAGTGCAAGAAGGCGGGCGTCGAGCCCATCGAGCTCACCGGCCCCTCAGATTCCAAGGACGTGTTCCAGGCCTGCCGCGAGGGCGACAAGCTCGCGCTGGCCGCGGCCGATACCATGGCCGACTATCTCGGTCGCGCACTGGCGCTTATTGCCAACGTGGTCGATCCCGAGATGTTCCTCATCGGCGGCGGCGCGTCTGCCTCGGCCGATGTCTACCTCGACGCCGTTCGTGAGCACTTCCAGCGCTACGCGCTTTCCGCCTCGCGCGAGACGCCCATTAAGGTCGCTTCGCTCGGCAACGACGCCGGCATCATCGGTGCCGCCTACGTAGCCCTGCGCGCCGCCGGTAAATAGCTGGTGCAAGGGGGTCAGGTTACTTTGCACCAACATGGTGTAAAAGGGACAGCCTTGGCCCCCGTGCCTACCCCAAAATATGCCGTGGCCCTTCCGTCTGCGAAGGCTCGGCATCGGCGTGCTACCATAGCTACGTCCAAGTACACATATCAAGTGGAGGATATCCATGGCAAACGTTCTTGTCTTTGGTCACCAGAACCCCGATAACGACGCCATCATGAGCGCCGTCGTCCTGTCCCAGCTGCTCAACCAGGTTGAGTATGCCGGCAACACCTACGAGGCCTGCGCCCTTGGTCAGCTTCCGGCAGAGTCCGCCAAGCTGCTCGCCGACGCCGGCATTGCCGAGCCTCGCGTGATCGAGTCCGTCGAGGCCGGTCAGCTCGTTGTCCTCACCGACCACAACGAGTCCGCCCAGTCCGTCGCCGGCCTTAAGGACGCCACGGTCTTTGGCGTCGTCGACCATCACCGCATCGGCGACTTCGAGACCGCCGGCCCGCTGCACTACATCTGCCTGCCCTGGGGCTCCAGCTGCACCATCGTCACCAAGCTCGCCGGCGTGCTCGGCGTTGAGCTTTCCGACGTCCAGGCCAAGCTGCTGCTCTCGGCCATGATGACCGACACGCTCATGCTCAAGAGCCCCACCACCACCGATGTCGACCGCGCCGTCGCCGCCAAGCTCGGCGAGCAGGTGGGCGTCGACCCGGTCAAGTTTGGTATGGAGGTCTTCCTTACCCGTCCGTCCGGCTCCTTCACTGCAGCCGAGATGGTCGGCAACGACATCAAGATGTTCGAGCCCGCTGGCAAGAAGCTGCTCATCGGCCAGTACGAGACCGTCGACAAGAGCCGCGCGCTCGGCATGATTGACGAGATTCGCGAGGCCATGCGCGCCTACGCCGCCGAGAAGGGTGCCGACGGCATTGTCCTGTGCATCACCGACATCATGGAGGAGGGCTCGCAGGTCCTGCTCGAGGGCGAGACCGAGGCTGCTCAGAAGGGCCTGGGCATTGCCGACGAGCACGACGGCGTCTGGATGCCGGGCGTCCTCTCCCGTAAGAAGCAGGTCGCTGCCCCCATCATGGCCGCCTGCTAGGTTTAGTTGACCAAACGCCACGACCGGATCGCGGACGCCCCGCGCTCCGGTCGTTTTTTGTGCACGGCGCCGCATCGTCTCCTGGACAGGCGTGCCCGTGCCGTTGAGCAAATAATGTTCAACCTGTGGTTCCGCTTTTCGGCCGCGCCTGCGCGCTTGTCGTGCAGGGTAGGCTAGATGCAAGCGTAATACGTTAGAGCGCGGCGCCGCCACTTGGGCGGGCCGTGCTTTTTTAAGACGGGAGCTTTCCCGTGAAAGGAGCCGCCCATGGCAGCAACTGAGCAGCTGTTCAACGTTCGTGAGCGCAAGCGCTTTGAACGTCACGACATCTGGGAGCGCATCGCCGAGAACGGCACGATTTCCGCCGCCGTCATGGTCTTCGCCGCCATCGCCGCCGTCATTTGCGCCAACACCGATGCCTACGAGGCTATCCATCACTTTTTGGAGACCCCGCTGTATGTGGGTCTGGGCAACCTGACGGCCGGTCTCACCGTCGAGCTTTTCGTCAACGACTTCCTCATGGCGATCTTCTTTTTGCTCGTGGGCATTGAGCTTAAGTACGAGATGACAGTTGGCGAGCTCAAGAATCCGCGTCAGGCCATGCTTCCCATGCTGGCGGCCGTGGGCGGCGTCGTCGTTCCCGCTTGCATCTACCTGATCTTTAACCATGCCGGCGCCCACAACGGCTGGGCCATCCCCATGGCAACCGATATTGCCTTTGCATTGGGCGTGCTGTCGCTTTTGGGCAACCGCGTGCCCAACGGCGTGCGCGTGTTCTTCTCGACGCTCGCCATCGCCGACGACCTCATCTCCATCGCCGCCATCGCCATCTTCTACGGTCAGAGCCCCAATCCGTTTTGGTTGGGCGCCGCCGCGCTTGTGACCTGCGCGCTCGTGTGGCTCAACAAGACGCAGCATTACCGCCTTGCCCCGTATTCGGTACTGGGTCTGCTGTTGTGGTTCTGCATGTTCAAGAGTGGCGTACATGCCACGCTCGCCGGCGTCATCCTGGCCTTCACCATTCCGGCCAAGTGCGGCGTTAAGCTCGATAGCCTCACCGATTGGCTGGGCGAGTGCCTGCCGCTGCTCGACGACCGCTACGACGACGAGGCACACATCCTGGGCCAGCATGACTTTACCGTCTCGACCACCAAGGTCGAGCGCGTCATGCACCGCGTGACCCCGCCGCTCATCCGCATGGAGCGTCTGATCTCCACGCCGGTCAACTTTGTGATCCTGCCGATCTTCGCGTTCGTCAACGCACAGGTTCGCCTGGTGGGCGTGGACATGAGCACGCTGCTCACCGACCCGGTGACGCTCGGCGTGTACTTTGGCATGCTGCTGGGCAAGCCGATCGGCATCTTTGGCATGACGTTTGCCTTGGTCAAGCTCAAGGCCTGCGAGCTGCCGCACAACGTTAACTGGCACATGATTGCCGGTGTGGGCATTCTGGGCGGCATCGGCTTTACCATGTCGATCCTCATCAGTGGCCTTGCCTTCCCGACGGCTCAGTTTGAGGTTCTGGCTGCCAAGGCCGCCATCCTTGCCGGTTCGGTCACCGCAGCCGTGCTCGGCATGATCTACATGAGCGTGGTCTGCAAACACCCCGCGCCCAAGGGCGAGTAAGAGCACATACAAGTTTGAAAACGCCGCCTGTGAACACCATCACAGGCGGCGTTTTAGTCATTGGGGACGTTCTTAAATGACTAGTCGAGAGGGACACTCTTTGCGAGCGGCCGAAAAGGACCGTCCCAAACTGCCGGCACTTGGGGAGTGTCCCCAAGTGCCACATGCCATCTGGGAAGACTGTCCCCAACAACTAGTCGTTTAAGAACGTCCCCAATGACTAGGGCTATTCCACCGTTCCGTAGACGGCGCCCCAGCCGTGGGCGGCCAAGGCGGAGTTGAGTTGGTCGCAAAGTGACTGGCGGTCGTAATAGCCGGGCGGTAGTAGGTTGACGATTTCCATGAGATCGGGTGCCAGGTCCAAGATTTCGGCCTGCACGATGAGATCCAGGCGGTCGATGGCGTGGCGGTCGTAAAATAGTCCGTCGACCAGGCGCTGCAGGTCGCCGAATTCTTCGGCCTGGAACGATCCATACTCCATAGTGCCTCCTTGGGCGCCCCACGCCGGCATGCGCGGCGATTCGTAATTTATTGCGATGGACTTAATCTATCACGGCTTCATAACGTTGCGGCGGTGGCGGTCTATACTTAGACGAACTGCAACGTCCCGCTTCGCGAAAGGTCGCACCCATGCAGACGATCTACCAGAAGATGGAAACCACCGAACTCGATGCCGCTATCGAGGCACTCAAAGCCGAGGTCGCCGAGGTCAAGGCCAAGGGCCTGGCGCTCGACATGGCCCGCGGCAAGCCGTCGCCCTCCCAGGTGGACATCTCGCGCCCCATGCTCGATATCCTCAATGCCGACGCCGATCTGCACGACGGCAACGTCGACTGCTCCAATTACGGCTGCTTCGAGGGCATTCCCTCGGCACGCAAGTTGGCAGGGGAGTTCCTGGGCTGCCCTGCCGAGCAGACGCTCGTGCTGGGTTCGTCGAGCCTTTTGATCGAGCACGACATCGCCGGTATGTTCTGGCGCTGTGGCTCGTGCGGCAGCGAGCCCTGGGACGCCTACGAGGCCGCGCATGACGGCAAGAAGGTCAAGTTCCTGTGCCCCGTTCCTGGCTACGATCGCCACTTTGGCATCACCGCCGACTTGGGCATCGAGAACGTCCCCGTTGCGATGACCGACAACGGCCCCGACATGGACGAGATCGAGCGCCTCGTTGCCGCTGACGACTCCATTAAGGGTATCTGGTGCGTGCCCAAGTATTCCAACCCCACGGGCATCACCTTTAGCGAGGACACCGTGCGTCGCCTGGTCGAGATGCCCACGGCCGCGCCCGATTTCCGCATCATCTGGGACAACGCCTACTGCGTGCATGACCTGTACGACGAGACCGACGAGCTCGCAAACATCTTTGACCTCGCTCGCGTGGCGGGCACCGAGGACCGCGTGGTGGCCTTTGCCTCGACATCCAAGATCACCTTCCCGGGCGCCGGCATCGGCTTTATCGGTGCGAGCCCCGCGGTCATCGCCGAGTTCTCCAAGTGCCTGAAGGCCGGCCTCATCAGCGCCGACAAGCTCAACCAGCTGCGTCACGTGCGCTTCCTTCCCACCATCGAGGCGGTCAAGGAGCACATGAAAAAGCACGCCGAGTTCCTGCGCCCGCGCTTTGAGGCCGTCGAGCGCAAGCTCACCGAGGGCTTGGGCGATACAGGCTGTGCCACCTGGACGCACCCCCGCGGCGGCTACTTTGTGAGCTTCGATGGTCCCGAGGGCTCGGCCCAGAAGGTCGCCGCGCTTTGCGCAGACCTGGGCGTCAAGCTCACGCCGGCCGGTGCTACCTGGCCCTATGGCAAGGACCCGCGCGACACCAACATCCGCATCGCGCCGAGCTATCCCACGGTCGAGGACCTGGAGGCCGCGCTCGATGTGCTGGTGCTGGCCGTTAAGCTTGTCGCTGCCGAGCTTGCGCGTGCCGAGCGCGCCTAACGCGCGGCTTCCCGTACTATCCGCACTTTCGATACGTAAAGGAGCGTATACATGGATTTGGGTATTTCCACCAACCCCACGCCAGAGCTCTACACCATTAGGGTGACCGGCGAGATCGATATCTCTAACGCCGATAGCCTGCGCAATGCCATCGACCTGGCGCTCGAGCAGCCCACTGAGGCCGTTGAGCTCGATTTTGCCCAGGTGAGCTACATCGATTCGACGGGCATCGGCGTGCTCGTGGGCGCCGCACACCACGCGGTCGACCACGGTAAGCGCTTTAGCTGCGTTAACGTGCAGCCCCCGGTGATGCGCGTGGTTCAGCTGCTGGGCGTCGACCAGGAGATTTCGATCACGGCGGCATAATCTTTGCCCCCAAAAGGGCGTGCCGTTTGGCATATGTTTGTGATGCGCTCGGACGTTTTGGCGTCCGGGCGCTATACTTGACCGAATGAATAGACGAGTTCCGGCCGAATGGCGCGGTGCGGGCTCGACTCACATCGAGCCTTGGAGGTATGTGTGTTTGGTATTGGAGAGGGTGAGCTCGCGATCATCGTGGTCTTCGGCTTTTTGCTGTTTGGCCCGGATAAGCTCCCACAGATGGGCCGCACGATCGGCCGTGCCATTCGTCAGTTCCGCGAGACGCAGGAAAAGATGACGGCCGTTGTTCAGTCCGAGATCATCGATCCGGTAAGCGAGGCTGCTTCGGCTCCGGTCAAGCCCAAGAAGGCTGCCGTCGATGACGATTCCGATGCGGACGAGGATGCCGCCGGGACGGCTGCACCCGCAAAGAAGGAGACCTTTGCCGAGCGCCGTGCCCGCCTTGCCGCCGAGAAGGCCGCGAGCGAGGGTGCCACCGAGGACGAAGGTATTGCCGAGGAGGCCGAGAACGCAGAGCCTGCCGCCGCTGCCGCCGCCGCCGAGCCCGAGTCTGCTGCAGAGCCGGAACCCGAGCCCGAGCCGGCAGAGCCCACGACGGCTGACCTCTACGCCCGTCGTCCCCGTAAGCGCAAGGCCGTCGTCGACCAGCTCGCTCGCGAGCTCGAGGCCGAAGACGACGCCGCTGCCGCCGACGCCCCGAAGGGAGGCGATGAGTAATGCCTATCGGACCTGCGCGTATGCCGCTCTTCGATCACCTGGGAGAGCTCCGTCGCCGCCTGACCATCGTGGTCGTGTCGGTGTTTGCCGCCGCTATCGTGCTGTATTTCGCCACGCCTGTTGTGCTCGACATCCTGGAAGATCCCATCCGCTCCTTTGTGCCGGACGGTAAGTTCTACATCACTACCACGCTCGGCGGCTTTGGCTTGCGCTTCTCGCTGGCCATCAAGATGGCCGTTGTCATGTGCACGCCCATGATCATCTGGCAGATTCTGGCGTTTTTCCTGCCGGCGCTTCGACCCAACGAGCGCAAGTGGGTCGTGCCCACGGTGCTCGCCTCGACGGTGCTGTTCTTCCTGGGTGCCATCTTCTGCTACTTCATCATCATTCCTGCGGGCTTTGAGTGGCTCATCGGCGAGACCTCGGCCGTCGCTACGGCACTGCCCGATCTGGAGAACTACGTCAACATGGAGCTGCTCTTTATGATCGGCTTTGGCGTGGCGTTTGAGCTGCCGCTCATCATCTTCTATCTGTCCGTCTTCCACATCGTGTCCTACGCTGCTTTCCGCGGTGCCTGGCGTTATGTATACGTTGGCCTGCTCGTGGGTTCGGCTGTGATCACGCCCGACGGCTCGCCCGTTACGCTGGGTCTCATGTATGGCGCCCTGCTCTCGCTCTACGAGATTTCGCTCGCCATCGCCCGTGTGGTCATTACCGCGCGCGAGGGCAAGGAGGGCCTGTTTGTGAGTCGTCTGGACCTGTTCTCGGACGATGAGGACGACGAGGAGTAAATCGGTATGCACGAGGTTGGCATTGTCAACGGCATACTCGATACAGTGATTCGCGCGGCGCGTGGGGCGGGGGCCTCGCGCGCCGTTTTGGTAACGCTGCGTATCGGGGATATGACCGAGGTCGTGCGCGAGGCGCTCGACTTTGCCTGGGAGACGTTTCGCGATGAGGACCCGCTCACGCGCGGCTGCGAGCTTGCCGTGGAGGAGGTCCATCCACAAAGCGAGTGCCTGGACTGCGGCGAGGTCTTTGATCACGACCGTTTCCATTGTCGCTGTCCCCAGTGTGGCGGCGCCAACGTGCGTCTGCTGCACGGCCGCGAACTCGACATCGCAAGTATCGAGATCGAGACCCCCGACGATTAGCCCGCCAGCAACCTGGGGACGGGGTATAAATGGTAGAAGTAAGGAGCGCCGAGTATGGCCGAGAAAACGATTGATATCGCATCGCCAATTCTGTCGCGCAATGAGCGCCTGGCAGATCAGCTGCGACAGCGATTTAAAGAGACAGGCACCTATGTGATCAATGTGCTGTCGAGCCCTGGCTCGGGCAAGACCACTACGATTCTGGGCACCAACGAGCGCCTGCGCGACAAGGCCGGCTTGCGCTGCGCCGTCATCGAGGGCGATATCGCCTCGGACGTCGACGCCATCACCATGAAGGAAGCCGGCATGCCCGCCATCCAAATCAACACGGGCGGCCTGTGCCACCTCGAGGGCAACATGATCATGGAGGCCGTTGACGCCTTCGACCAGGCTGTGGGTCTGGAAAACATCGACGTCATCTTTATCGAAAACGTGGGTAACCTGGTCTGCCCAGTCGACTTTGACCTGGGCGAGAACCTGTCCATCATGATCCTCTCGGTGCCCGAGGGCGACGACAAGCCCATCAAGTACCCGGGCATCTTTCAGCACGCCGGCGCGCAGCTGCTCAACAAGGTCGATGTGGCCCCGGCTTTCGATTTTGACATGGATAGGTATACTAAGACACTCGATGACCTCAATCCGCAGGCGCCGCGGTTTGCCGTGAGCGCGCGCAAGGGCGAGGGCATGGATGCCTGGTGCGATTGGCTCATCGGGCAGATTGAGCAAGCAAGGGCGTAAGTCGGCCGCCATACGGGCGGGCGTAGCCGCAGAGATACGAGATAGGAGCCTCTTTTGAAGCTCATCATCGCCGAGAAAAACGACGCCGCGCGTCAGATTGCCGAGCGTCTGTCCACGGGCAAGCCCAAAAAGGACAAGGTGTACAACACCGCCATCTACCGTTTTGAGTGGAAGGGCGAGGAGTGCGTGACCATCGGCCTTGCCGGTCACATCCTAGCGCCCGATTTTTGCGACAGCGTGCTGTTCGATAAAAAGCTGGGCTGGTATTCGGTCACCGAGGACGGCGAGATGCTGCCGGCCGACATACCCGATGGCCTGGCGCGTCCGCCCTACGACACCAAGCGCAAGCCGTTTCTTGCCGATGGCATCTCAATCAAGGGCTGGAAACTCGAGAGCCTGCCTTACCTCACCTGGGCGCCCGTCATTAAGCTACCGGCCGAGAAGGAACTCATTCGTTCGCTCAAGAACCTCGCCAAGAAGTCCGACAGTGTCATCATCGCCACGGACTTCGATCGCGAGGGCGAGCTGATCGGTTCGGACGCCCTCAACAAGGTGCGCGAGGTTGCGCCCGACCTGCCGGTCGCCCGCGCCCAGTATTCTTCGTTTACCAAGGCCGAGATCACGCAGGCCTTCGATAATCTCGTCTCGCTCGACCAGAATCTGGCCGACGCCGGCGAGAGCCGCCAGCACATCGACCTCATTTGGGGTGCGGTGCTCACGCGCTACCTGACGCTCGCCAAGTTTGGCGGCTTTGGTAACGTGCGCTCTGCCGGCCGTGTGCAGACGCCGACGCTTGCCCTGGTGGTCGAGCGCGAGCGCGAGCGCATGGCGTTTGTGCCCGAGGACTATTGGCAGATCCGCGGCATGGGCGCCGCACAGGGTGCTGCCGAGGACGACCGCTTTAAGATTGCGCACAAGACGGCGCGCTTTACCGACAAGGATGCTGCTGAGGCGGCGTACGGCCACGTTGACGGCGTTGCGACGGCAACCGTCGCCGCGGTGACCAAGCGTTCGCGCAAGCAGCAGCCGCCCACGCCGTTTGCGACCACCTCGCTGCAGGCTGCCGCCGCAGCCGAGGGCATCTCACCTGCGCGTACCATGCGCATCGCCGAGTCCCTCTACATGGCCGGTCTCATCAGCTACCCGCGTGTCGACAATACCGTGTACCCTGCGACGCTCGATCTGGGCGCCGTGGTGAGCGACCTTGCAAAGATCAACCCGGCGCTGGCGCCCGTGTGCAAAAAGGTGCTCGCCGGCCCCATGAAGCCCACGCGCGGCAAAGTCGAAACCACCGACCACCCGCCTATCTATCCCACGGGCGAGGGCGATCCGTCCGCGCTCGACGGTGGCCAGCGCAAGCTCTACGACCTCATCGCCCGTCGCTTCCTGGCAACGCTCATGGGTCCCGCGACCATCGAGAACACCAAGCTCGAGCTCGACGTCAATGGTGAGCCGTTCGTGGCTTCGGGCGATGTGCTCGTGACCCCGGGTTTCCGTGAGGCGTATCCGTATGGACTCAAGCGCGACGAGCAGATGCCGCCGCTGGAGCAGGGCGATGCGGTCGACGTGTTCGACATTAAGCTCGAGGCCAAGCAGACCGAGCCGCCCGCACGCTACAGCCAGGGCAAGCTCGTGCAGGAGATGGAAAAGCGCGGCCTGGGCACCAAGTCCACGCGCGCGAGCATCATCGAGCGCCTGTACGCCGTGCGCTATCTCAAAAACGATCCCGTGGAGCCGAGCCGGCTGGGCATCGCCATCATCGATGCACTGTCGCAGTTTGCCCCGCGCATCACGAGCCCCGATATGACCAGCGAGCTCGACGGCGACATGACCCGCGTGGAGCGCGGCGAGGACACCGAAGAGCATGTCGTGACGCACTCGCGCGCGCTGCTGGCCGGTGTGCTCGACGAGCTGCTCAAGCATACGCAGGAACTGGGCGATGCTATCAGCGACGCCGTCACGGCCGATGCGCGCGTGGGCGCCTGCCCCAAGTGCGGCAAGGACTTGGTTATGAAGACGAGCGCCAAGACCCGCGGCAGCTTTATCGGCTGCATGGGCTGGCCCGACTGCGATGTGACCTATCCGGTGCCGAGCGGCGTCAAGGTGAGCCCGCTCGAGGGCGAGGCTGCTGTGTGCCCCGAATGCGGTGCGCCGCGCATTAAGTGCCAGCCGTTCCGCCAAAAGGCTTTCGAGATTTGCGTGAACCCCACATGCCCCACCAACTACGAGCCCGACCTTAAGGTGGGCGAGTGCAAGGTGTGCGCCGAGGTAGGACGCCATGGCGACC
>USMH01000017.1 GCA_900555745.1 uncultured Collinsella sp. | reverse complement strand
GACCAGTACGTCGATCAGGACATGTCTCGCGACACCAACCCGCTTTCCCTGGAGCAGATGCGCAACGCCCTGACCTACCTCGATACCCAGAACAACCTCCGCAAGGCGAACGGTCAGTCGGCGCTCAGCGTCAGCCTCCGCATGACTGTGGCGGCAGCCCTTAATACATCATATTCATCGAACATCTGGGGACACTCGGGCTGCTACTGGGACAATGGAGAAAATCTTGCCGGCGGCGGCGCATATACCGGCGGCGAGACCGAGGATACGCTTGGCTGGCCATATACCGGTCTCTACACTCAGGAAAAAGAGGCATTCGATAAGTACGTCGAAAAGAATAGTGACCTTGGAAACCATCGATATGATTCCTACTATATCTACCAGCACTACAGCAGCATCTACCATGAGTGCGGGCACTATCTCAACATCATCGATGCCGGCACGAAGGCTATCGGCATCGCGACCGGTAGCGGTAAGAACACCGATTCCGAGGTAACAATCTTCGATTACAGCTCTTTTGACAGTGAGGCTGATTTCACTGTCTCCGAGTTCAAGAAGCTCCTGAACGACTACATCGATTCCGCATACAACGCAGGCGGCACGCAGGAGCAGAAGGAGCAGCTGAAGCAGCTGCAGAATAAGCTGGCAGAAGCGCAGAAGAACTTCGGGACTGCTGGAACGGCTTATTCTAACGCATTGGATAAGCAAGAAAGCGCGCGCAACGCCTATACCGCGGCCGACACTAACGCGAACACCGCCAAGGGCGAGTACGAGAAGGCCAAGTCCGGCACCGCCGCCGCGAAGACGGCATACGACGCCGCGAAGGACGCGCTCGGCGGAATCGACATCGAGTCCCTCAAGCAGAACCTCGATGCCGCCAAGAGCAAGGCCGCTACTGCCCAGGCAGCTCTCGATAAGGCAAACGCCACGCTTGCTGACAGCAAGACGAAGGCAGCCGACGCCGCTGCTCACAAGGCGAAGGCTCGCAGCGCCCGCGATGCCGCCAAGGCAAAGTCCGAACAGGCCAATGAGGCGTATGGCAACGCTACCGCTTCGGTCAAGGACCTTGCCGCCAAGTGCGATGCCGCCAAGACGGATCTTGCGAACAAGCAGGGCACGCTTAACGATGCCAAGAAGGCCGACGACACTGCCCAGGCTGGCGTTGACAAGGCTCAGGCCGCAGATGTGCACGCCGCGACCGCTCTTTCGGACGCCAAGCAGGCAGTTGCCGCCAAGACGCAGGCCCTGTCCGACGCACAGGCGAAGGTCAAGGCTGCCGAGGGCGAGCTGGCCGGTGCAAACAAGGCCTTCGAGCGCTTCGCCGGCGCTCAGAAGGCGGTCGACGACGCCAAGACCGCCTATGACGCTGCCGTCGCCGGTGTCGCCGATGCCCAGAAGCAGCTCGAGGCCGCCAACGAAGCCGTCGTCGATGCGAACCTCGATATCGTCAAGGCCAAGGCCGAGCTTGCCAGCGATGAGGCACTCAAGGCCGATCTTGAGGCTGTCGACCACAAGGCATCCCTTGCCGCGGGCACGACGGGCAACGAGAAGCTGGTCAAGCTGAACGCTGCCTACGCTCGCTATAAGACCGCCGTCGATGCCGCTGCTGGTCTCAAGGCTGCTCTGAGCGATGCCGATGCCAAACTGTCCGATGCCAACGACGCCTATGTCGCCGCGCTTGCCGAGCTTAACGATGCTAAGGATGCCCTGGCTGCCGCACAGGCCGAGTACGACAAGTATCATCCCAAGGCTGAGCCGCAGGCCAAGCCTCAGGTTGCGCAGGCTGCTGCAAAGGCTCCTGTCGCCAAGAAGAAAGCCACGTCGGCCGCGCTCGCCCAGACTGGCGATGACTCCGCTCTTGCGGGCGAGGTGTTCGTCATCGGCGGTATCACCCTCGTGGCCGCTGGTGTGACGCTGTGCGATCGTCGTCGCAAGCAGATGTAGCGTTTCGAGCGTAGTTTCTGCAACGAACTTCAATTCATAACGGGACCGTCTCGTTAGCCAAACGATAAGGCCGGCGCGCTGTTAAACGCAGCGCGCCGGCCTTTCTTTGTTTCGATATCAAAAAGCCCGGTCAGCAGCCGCAAAAGCTACCGACCGGGCAAGCCGTAGGCAATATGGTTGCTGTCGAGCAGCTGCTCAGCTTAGCCCAGCAGGCTTAAGCCCACGGAGACAAACGCCAGGATAACGCCGACGATGGACTCGCCGCCGAGCAGGCCGCTGGCGACAACCAGGCCCTGTTCCTGGAAGGCGGCATCCTTGGCAGCCCTCTCCTCGTCAGAAAGACCAGCGGTGGCGTCGCGGTGGGCGGACCACTTGTCGTAGGCGAGCTTGACGCAGGAGCCCAGGAATGCCGTGAGTGACATGTAGAACGGCAGGTACACGCCCAGGCCGATCATCATGGCCGGAATGCCGAGCCAGTACATGACGATACCGGCGATAAAGCCGCCAACGAACCACGGCACGCTCGGGATGCCCGAGACCATGGTGGCGACGACGCTTGCCTGCGCGGCAACAAAGCTCTTGTCGGGGCCAAAGGCATCCGGGCCATAGGCGGTGACGAGCGCGACCATGACGGCTGCGGCGACCAGGGCGCCCACGATGCCGCCGATGGCTTGGCCGATCCACTGCGCACGCGGGTTGGTGCCCAGCACGGCGCCGGCCTTAAAGTCGTTCATGACGTCGCCCGCAAGGCCACACGCCACGGCTACGATGCCGGCGATAAAGAACAGCTTGACCTGAGCGATCTGTGCGAAGGCGGCCACGATGAGCATAACGATGAGGCCAAAGATTTCCATGGGGTCGATGCCCGTCTGGCCGCAGCTCTGTGCGCTCATGATGGTGGTGACAAAGGTGAACAGCGTCACGATGACTGCCGGAACGGGGCCGAGGTCGAGCGCGATGGCGATGATCACGGCGATGGCGGCGGCGCCCAGGCCGATGATGCCGGCGTCGAGCTTAAGGGAGCCCGAGATGAGCGACTGCTCGTCGGTGTCGGTGGAGCTGTCGGCGGCGAGGCCGCGGACGATACCGGCGACCTGCGGCAAGATGTCCTTGAGGACGACGGCAACGCCAAAGCCCATCATGAGGCCCATACCCAGGGACTTAACAATGCCCTGTGCGGTCATAGCGTCAAACAGACCGGCAGCGGTGCCGCCGACAATGATGCCAAAATTGCCCAGCAGCGCGCCGGCAAACCAGAACGCGACCGGGGCGAAGCCCACAAGGAAGCCGACGGAGAGCAGCATGGGCGAGTTGTAGATGGCAAAGGTCACGCCAGGGATGTTGAGCGTGCACAGCATACTGGGCACAATGCCCAGAGCATCGCGCAGCACGCTGTAGATGCCGGCGATGGCCATGGAGCCAAAGAGCTGCTTGCCGGTCTTGCCGCCGGCCTCGGTCGCGCGCAGGGTCTGAGCTGCGGCGTTGCCGGTGGGGAACTCCAGCGCGGCGTCCACGATAAAGTGACGGTGGATGAGTGCCGTGGCCAGCAGGCCCAGGATGGTGCCGGCGAGTGCCACGATAAACATGTCGAGCCAGCTGATCTGGTCGGCATAGCCCAGCATCCAGGCGCCCGGGATGGTAAACGCCAGGCCGCCGGCGACCATGGCGCCTGCGGACATGATGGTGTGGGTGACGTTTGCCTCGTTGAGACTGGCGTTGCCCATGAGCTTAAGGAAGAACAGCGAGATGACGGCAGCGAAGACGATCGGCCAGGGGAGTGCGCCCATCTTGAGGGCGGTGTAGGCCGAGCTTGCCGTGATAATCACGCAGCCAAGGACGCCGATGACGACGCCGCGCAGCGTGAGTTGCCCGCGCATCGAGGCGCGGTTCGAGGGATTGCTCATATAGAACTCCTTTGCGTATATCCGCTTCCCCCGGGAGCGCCGCTACGGATACGGCGCGGGAAGTCGGGTTACCAAGGGCCGCCGCGTGAGCTCGCGCGCGACCGCGCACCAGTATAGCCGCAAGCTAGTCATTTTGGGATGACTGGTTTAGGTAGGCGATATACTGCTGGGCAGACGAAAGGAGCGCCGACGATGCTTAATGGGTGCGCATATATATTGACGGTCGACGTGGGCAACACGTTCATTCGCTTTGGCCTGTTTGCCGAGGATTCGGCCGCGGCGCAGGAATGCCCGCTTGCGACGTGCGAGATCACGACGCCGTCGAGCATTACGGCCGACGAAGCGCGCATGAGGCTCGCACAGGTCATGGGCGCACTGGCAGCCGATGCGGGCATGCCGGGTGCACTCGTTCCCGCGGCCGCAGTGCTGAGCTGCGTGGTGCCGGCGCTCGAGCGCCCATGGAAGGCGGCGCTTTCCCGCACCTGCACGGGGCGCGTGCTCACCGTGGGGCCGGGCCTCAAGACCGGCATGCCCGTCCACTACGACGACCCGGCCGAGATCGGCCCCGACCGCATCGCCGATGCCGTGGCGGCTCGTGCCGTCTACGGCTCTCCGTGCATCGTGATCGACCTGGGCACTACGACCAATATCGAGGCCATCGACGCGTGCGGTACCTTTGTGGGCGGCGTCATCGCGCCGGGTCTGGCGCTCGGTGCCCGCTCGCTTTCGGCGGCTGCGGCGCGTTTGCCTCAGGTCGAGCCTTCGGCGCCCACGCATGTGATTGGCCGCAACACGCGTGAGGCCATGCGCTCGGGCGTAGTTCTGGGCGAGGTGGCCCGCATCGACGGCATGCTCGACATGGTGCTCGCCGAGATGCGCGCGACCAAGGCCGCGGGCGAGGGCAGCGTGCCCATCATCATCACCGGCGATGATGCCGAGGCGCTCGCGTCGCTGGTCGGTCACAGTCTGACGGTCGACGATGCGCTGACGTTGCGGGGTCTCGCCGAGCTCTACCGCATCAACCAAAAGTCCCGCCGCGTGTAAAGGTGAGGGCGCCGGTGGGACAAACGCCCCCACCTTTCACCTGCTACAATGGGTCAAACTATTGCGATTACGGAGGTGTCTGCCATGTCGGACGATCTTCATCAAACTTCGTCAGGCAAGCGCCTGGACGTCATTAGCTGGGACGAGTTCTTTATGAGCGTGGCCATCGCCGCGCAGCGCCGCAGCAAGGACCCCAACACGCAGGTGGGTGCGTGCATCGCCAACACCAACCACCGCATCCTTTCGGTGGGCTACAACGGTACACCCTCGGCGCTCAACGACGACTTTTTTCCGTGGGGTACGAGCGACGACCCGCTGCAGGACAAGCACAACTACGTGGTCCATGCCGAGGCCAACGCCGTGCTCAACTACCGTGGCTCGCTCAAGGACCTCGAGGGTTCCACGGTCTACGTCACGCTGTTCCCGTGCCACGACTGCGCCAAGATTTTGGCGCAGGTGGGCGTGGGCGAGGTTGTCTACCTAGACAACAAGTACGCCGACACCGATGATGGACGCATCAGCCGCCGCATCCTCGACTCCTGTGGCATCAGCTACCGCCAGGTTATCGTCGATGTTCACATCGGCACCGAGGGGCGGGCTCAGCAGTAGTGCGTGGCAACGCCAGCTGGCAACAAAAGGCAGCCAAAAGAGCCCCGTCCCAAATTGACCGCTCGTGAAAGTCGTGTCCGCACGCATGGCTGGCGCCTAAGCGGGTACATGGCTGTAGTAACATAGCCCCTGTCCGCGGGCGCGCCCGCGTAATTGTGAGAAAGGAGCCCCTGTGGCTGTTAACGAAGAGCTGCTTAAGAAGGTTCTTGAAGAGATTCGCCCCAACCTGCAGGCCGACGGCGGCGATATGGAGTATGTGGGCGTCGACGACGAGGGTGTCGTCAAGCTGGAGCTGCAGGGCGCCTGCGCCGGCTGCCCCATGAGCGCACTGACGCTTTCCATGGGCATCGAGCGTATCCTCAAGGAGCACGTGCCCGGCGTTACCCGAGTTGAGCAGGTCAATGCTTCCGGCGAGACCGACGACCTGTACGACGAGTACGCGCCGTTTTAAGATGCGAAAGCTGCGGACGGCATACTCCGCATAGACGTTACGCCCAAATATGCGGCTGCGAGCGCAAGGCCCGCGGCCGCATTTGTATGTAGGGAGTAGGAGGGTCGACATGCTCAACGACTTCTACCATATGCTTGATCCTGTCGCGATCTCGGCGGGCCCCATCACCATCTACTGGTACGGCCTGGCCTACGTGGTCGGCGCCCTGCTCACGGCGGTCGTCATGTACCGCACGCAGCGCCGTTGGGGTTTTGACATTACGGTCGACGACCTGACGAGTGTCGTGGTCGGCGTGGTCTTTGGCCTTATCATTGGCGCCCGCCTGTTCTACGTCATCTTTTACGGCGACGGCTACTACTGGGCGCATCCGCTCGAGATCTTTGCCACCAATGAAGGCGGCATGAGCTTCCATGGCGGCCTGGTGGGCGGCATCATCGGCGGCGTGCTCGTGTGCCGCATGTACAAGCTCGACGCCTGGACCATCGCCGACCTTGCCGTTATCGGTGCTCCGCTGGCCTTATGTCTGGGACGCTGCGCAAACTTTGTCAACGGCGAGCTGTGGGGCAAGCCGACCGATCTGCCCTGGGGCGTGATCTTTGGCGGCACCGCGGGCGATATGCCGCGCCATCCCTCCCAGCTCTACGAGGCATTCCTCGAGGGCATCGTGCTCTTTTGCATTCTGCAGGTGCTCAGCCGCAAAAAGCCGCTACTGCCCCAGGGCACGTTTATGGGCGTGTTTGTGATGGGTTACGGCATCGTTCGCTTCCTCATTGAGTTTGTGCGCGTGCCCGATGCGCAGCTGGGTTATCTGCTGGGAGGCGTCATCACGATGGGACAGCTGCTGAGCCTGCCGCTCGTAATCGCGGGCCTGGCGCTCATCATCTTTGCTCGTCGCCGCAACCAGCCCCAGCGCGTCTACCTGGACGCCTAACCACCAAAACCACCACAAAGGGGACAGGAACCTTTTTGGTGGTTCGCTGGGCAACGATGACAGAACCGTAACGTTTCCCCAGATAAAACCTGCCAAAATAAACCTGTCCCTTTTTGGCAGGTTTCTAGAAAGGCTTTCGGACTGTGAAGGATTCCGATCTCTCCACAACGGCTGCGCGCGACGCTGCCCGCATCGTCTGGTTTAAGCGCTACCCCGCCAAGCAGACGCTCATCGCATTTTTGCTCGCGCTGTTGGCGACCACGGCGTTTTCCATCGATCCTGCCCCGGTGTCGAGCAACGCAGTCTTGGCGATTGACCCCAAAGCCTCGGGCATGCTGTACGTGTGCTACGAGGTGCTCCTCTCGTTTGCCGGCCATACCGACGCGGTCATGCTGCTTGCACTTGCCTGCCTGCTCACCTTGCCGTTTCGCTACGTGTTCTTTGGCCGTGGCGACACCTGGCGTCCATCGATCATTCTGCCGTCGCTGTTCTTCGCCATCTGCATGGTGTTCGGCCGCAGCTACGATCTCACCGACTCGGCCGAGATTGTCCTTGGCGACAAAGCCCGCATCATCTGCGCCTGGATTGGCGGCGCGGGCTGGATGCTCTTGGCGGTCGTTGCCTTCTACCTTGCCTTTGAGTGTCTAGATTGGCTGAGCTCTCGGCGCATTCCGTTTTCCGAGGCGCACTTTGGCCGCGTATGGCGTGTGACTCACGCCGTGCTCTCGGTCCATCCCTTTGCCGGGCCCTTCCTGGTGCTTATGATCGCCTGGGCGCCCACGCTCATCGCTTCGCTGCCCGGTCTTTTTATGGGAGATACGGGTGCGCAGATTCGCCAGTGGTTCAACTACCCCAACGGCACGAGTGACTACCTGCGTCTGCTTAATCCCAATGTGTTGCTCAACGGACATCACCCCGTGGTGCACACGGCTATCATCGGTTCGTGCGTCCAGCTGGGGCTTTCACTGTTCAACAGCGCCAACGCAGGTCTTGCCATCTACACCTGTGCTCAGTTCGTCATCACGGCCGCCTGCATGGCCTATTCCATTTCGTCGCTGCGCAAACTGGGCGTGAGCCTGCCGGTTCGCGGTGCGATCCTGCTGTTCTTTGCGTTTATGCCGATGTTCTCTAACTACGCGGCGTTGCTCACCAAAGACGTGCTCTTTGCCGACGCGTTTTTGGTGCTGCTGGTACAGACCGTCAAGCTCGTGGCATGTGGCTTGCCCCGTCGTGATGCCAATGTCGAGCGAGCGGGCGAGAAAGCCCCCGTGCTCTTTGCGCGCCACGACTGGCTGCTGCTCGCTCTGGGCGCCATGGGTTCCACGTTTCTGCGCAACGGCGGCCTGGTGTTTCCCCTGGCGGCATGCGTAATCGCGGCGGCGTTTTGCGTTTGGGACGTGCATGTGGCTCGTCGTGCAGCCAAGCAGACTGGTGCTGCGCCTTCGGGCGCCATCCCGCGTTTCCGCTGGGTTGGCGTTCTCGCGGTGCTCGCGCTCTGCCTTGCCTCTAATATGTACTTCACCAAGGTCTTTATGCCGGCGCACGACATCACGCCTGGTTCCAAGCGCGAAATCCTCTCGATTCCGTTCCAGCAGACGGCTCGTTTCGTCCAAAAGCACGACGGCCTCAACTCGGGCGTCAACCCCACGGTTAAGGAGGACGGCACCATCGTGGAGGCTCCTTGCGACGGCTTGGTGACCGACGAAGAGCGTGCCGTGATCGATCGCGTACTCAAGTACGAGAACCTGGGCCGCCGCTACAACCCCGACAAGTCCGATGCCGTCAAGAACTGCTTTAACGAGTACGCCTCGCAGGAGGACATCGATGCCTATTTTGCGGTATGGGCCCAGATGTTTAAGAAGGATCCCGAGTGCTACATTTCGGCGCTTATCAATAACTACTATGGTTATTTTTATCCGAGTGCCCGCGATGCCTGGGTCTACAGCACGGCGCGTAGTGCCGAGATCATGGCACGTCCCGACAACCTCAAGTACTTCGACTTCCATCCGGTTGACAGCAACGTGGTGCGCTGGTGCGACCACCTGATCAATTTGTACCGTGTGGCGGTGCAGCGTGTTCCCTTTATCTCGCTCACCATGAGCTCGGCCACCTATGTGTGGATCATGATCGCCGTGGTGGTCTACCTGCTGCGTCGTCATTCATGGCGTGCGCTGGCGATCTGGGTGCCGCTGTTGGGTGTGCTCGCCGTGTGCCTGATTGGCCCGTGCAACGGCTCAACCTACATGCGCTACCTGTATCCGGTTATCGCCTGCATGCCCTTTGCCATAGGCGCCACCGTCACCCGCAGCGACTTCCTCTGGTTCTAACTTGGTGCATTGGGGTCAGGTTTCTTTGCGCCAAAGGGGCCATCATCACGACGCCTTCATTTTGGGGTTTATCTCGCAGGCCAGTAGGTATATCATAACGACGTTTGTTTATATTGCCCGAGCATCTGCGCTGGGCTTTAGGTCGAAACCGATAGGAGACACGTATGTCCGGACACTCTAAGTGGGCCACAACCAAGCATCGTAAGGGCGCGCAGGACGCCAAGCGTTCCGCCCTCTTCTCCAAGCTCAGCCGCAACATCACCGTTGCTGCCCGTCTCGGCGGTGACCCGCTGCCCGAGAACAACGCCAGCCTCGCCGCTGCCGTTGCCAAGGCCAAGGCTCAGTCCATGCCTAAGGACAAGATCAAGTCCGCTATCGACAAGGCTTTTGGTTCGGGTGCCGACGCTGCCGTCTACGAGAACATCGTGTACGAGGGCTACGGTCCCGCCGGTGTCGCCGTCTACGTCGACTGCCTGACCGACAACCGCAACCGTACCGCCGCTGATGTCCGTTCCGCCTTCTCCCACGCTGGTGGCAACCTGGGCACCTCCGGCTCCGTCGCCTTCCAGTTTGAGCGCAAGGGCCAGATTGTCGTCGCCAAGGAGATCCTGGACGAGAACGCCAAGAAGGAGACCATGATCGCCAACGGTGCTGCCGGTGACGAGGATGAGTTCATGATGGCCATCGCCGAGGCCGGTGGCGAGGACTACGAGGACGCCGGCGAGGAGTGGATCGTCTGGACTACTGCCAACGAGGTCATGGCTGTCTCCAAGGCGCTCGAGGAGCAGGGCGTCCAGGTCAAGGGCTCCGAGACCACCATGGTCCCGACCACCCCGACCGAGGTTTCTGGCGCCGATGCCAAGAAGGTTCAGCGCCTCATCGACCGTCTTGAGGAGCTCGACGACGTCCAGGACGTCTACAGCACCATGGACATGACCGACGAGGTTATCGCTGCCCTCGAGGAGGAGTAGCGCCCGCACGGATTGAGCCGTGCATATCTGGGCATAATGAAGCGAGCATGCAAGCCTCGTGGAATAGATGAGCCGGATCCGCGTGCGTAGAGCACCGGACCCGGCTCTTTTATAATGATGCGAACCGTTTTGCATTTCGAGAGCCGAGATTTGAAGGGAGCGCCACGTGCGCGTACTCAAACGAGCCCTAGCGATCGTGTATCTTGCCGCCGCCATCGTGGCGCTGGGTACGCTTGTCTGCCAGTTTTGGGGGCCGTATACGTATCGCTTTATGCTGCTGATGCGCGACCCCATGCCGCGCATTGTCGTGACGGCATGCGGCGGAGTTGTGGCGATTGGCGTGCTGGTAAGCTTCTTCCGCCTGATGTTTGCTCGTCGCGAGCCGTCCTGCGTGCATCCGGCGGGGGAGCGCAATATCGAGGTCACGCTCGCGGCGCTTTCTTCGTGCGCCAGGGCTGCTGCAGAGCGCGACGATCGCGTGATGATCGAGCATGTCGAGGCCCGCGTCCAAGGTTCCGACGATTCGCACGTCCGTTTTAAGGTCGAGGCTATCGCGCTTGACGATAAGGACGTGGCATCTCTGGCTACCGCGATGCAGCAGCGCATCGAGGAAGCTTGCGACACCATGCTCGGCACGCCGGGTACGACCACGCGCGTCCGTTTTTTGCCGTCCAAGACTACCGTCCAGACCGTGGAGGTTTCCGGTGAGTGATACTAATCAAGACAAGACCGCCCGCACGCCGCGCCTGACGATTGACCAGAACGCTACGCCGGCAGGCGAGTCCGCCGACGCCAAGCCCGAGGCCGGCGAGCAGCACGACAGCGCCGCCAACGACTTTGACGAGGCCATGGGTCTCATCAAAGGTACGGGCGCTGCTATCTGGAGCTACGCCGTGCGCCACCCCAACACTACGCTCGGCGCCTTGGCAGGCTTTATCCTCGCCGTGCTGGTACTTACGTTGGGCCTGTGGGACACGCTCGTCATCGCATTCTTTGTGCTGATCGGCGCTGTGATCGGCCAAATTCGCGACGGCGAGAACGGGATCGTCAACTTCTTCGGCCGTCTGTTTAGCGGTCGCTAATATGTATTCGACTGTCGCATCTGCGGCAGGCATAAGGAGGAACCATGGCTTTTAACACGAAGGTCGATGTGGCCGATACCGAGCTCGAGGAGAATGAGGCGGCCGTCGCCGAAGCCGAGGATATGACGCTCGAGGATGAGGCGCTCGTCGAGGCCGAGTCCGCCGATGACGCGGACGAGGATGATGAGGAAACAGACGAGTCCGAGGACTCGCTGACCTATTCCAACGGTGTGATCGAGAAGATCGTCGCCATGGCCACCCGCGAGGTTCCGCACGTTTTGGGCATGAAGGGTAACCTCATGCACTTTGTGCAGGAGCAGTTTGGTGCCGAGAATCTGACCAAGGGCGTGACGGTCGAGGTCACCGATGACAATCGCGTGGTCGTCAACATCTCCGTCATTATCGAGTACGGAGCCTATGCGCCCGCGATCTTCGACGATGTCAAGGCACGTGTCACTGAGCGCCTTGCCGCGATGACCGGCCTTGAGGTGGCGGGTGTCAACCTGCGCATCGAGGACGTCATCACCCCCGAGGAGTACGAGCACCGCACCAGCCAGCACGAATAACCTTCCAAAAAGGGACAGGTTTGTTTTGGCAGGTTTTATCTGCGAAAACGTTAAACGGCCGACCGCGCAAGCAAAAGCGTGGCCGGCCGTTTTTGTACGCTCCCGATATAGTCATACCGCTCGTCTAACTAAGGGTTGCAATCCCCGCGTTCCGCGTTACCCTAATGGGCGCATTGTTTCCAAATTGTTAACGAGGGGTT
>USMH01000016.1 GCA_900555745.1 uncultured Collinsella sp. | reverse complement strand
GAGCTATGGTACCCCAAAGCAACGCGTCTAGCCAAAACAATCCATTTGGAAATATGGTCCATAAGCAACGGTGCAGACCGTGTGATGCTCAACATTGATAAAACGTTTTTTCTTCGGTGCATCGTCAAACTGAAATATCGCCCAGATAGCAGCGGTCAGAACGGTTGATAAAGTTTTTTCATATACCGTTTTTACCGCAAAAAATGAACTTCTAATTCGGCATACGGTCGATTTTTTGGGGTATTCGGTCGGCATTTCGTTATAATCATCTCAGTTTTATTTCTTATGGTTTATCTATCAGCGCAAGACGATGTCAGATGGAGGTCTGAATGTACAAGCGCACCAAGATTGTATGCACCATGGGTCCCGCCTGCGATAGCGACGAGACCATCCGCGAGATGATCAAGGCGGGCATGAACGTCGCCCGTTTTAACTTCTCGCACGGCTCCTACGACGAGCACCACGGTCGCATCGAGCGCGTCCGCCGTATTTCCAAGGAGCTCGGCATGCCCGTCGGCATCCTGCTCGACACCAAGGGCCCCGAGGTCCGCACCGGCCTTTTGGTCGATGGCAAGAAGGTTGCCGTCAAGACCGGCGACAAGATCGTCGTCACCGCTCAGCCCACGTCCGAGGATTTCCACGGCACCGCTGAGCACATCTCCCTCGACTACCTGGCTCTGCCCTCCGAGGTCGAGAAGGGCTCCCTCATCCTGATCGATGACGGCCTGGTTGCCCTCGAGGTCGAGTCCGTCGACGGCCAGGACATGACCTGCGTCGTTAAGAACGACGGCCTGATCGGCGAGCGCAAGGGCGTCAACATGCCCAACGTCAACATCTCTCTGCCCGCCATCACCGAGCGCGATCGTCAGGACATCCTCTTTGGCCTGACCGAGAACATCGACTACATCGCCGCTTCCTTCATCCGTGACGGCGAGTCCGTCCGCGGCATCCGCAAGCTTTGCCGCGAGAACGGTGGCGAGCACGTGACGATCTTCCCGAAGATCGAGTGCGCCCTGGGCGTCGAGAACTTCGACGAGATTCTCGAGGCTTCCGACGGCATCATGGTCGCCCGTGGCGACCTGGGCATCGAGATCAAGCCCGAGCTCGTTCCGCACATCCAGAAGGAAATCATCGCTAAGTGCAACGCAGCCTACAAGCCCGTTATCACCGCTACGCAGATGCTCGACTCCATGCAGCAGAACCCGCGCCCGACGCGCGCCGAGGTTGCCGACGTTGCTAACGCCATTTACGACGGCACCGACGCCGTTATGCTCTCTGGCGAGTCCGCTGCCGGTAAGTACCCGGTCGAGGCCGTTAAGATGCAGGCCAGCATTGCTCTCGAGACCGAGAAGTACCTCCCGGCTCACGCTCCGCTCGAGGTTCCGGCTGACGCTCACGGCACCCGCGTCGTCAACAACGTTGTGGGTATGTCCGCTGTGAACATGGCCACCACCGTTGGCGCCAAGTGCATCACCGTGCCGACGACCACCGGTCGTACCGCTCGCCTGATTTCGCACTTCCGTCCCAACATGCCGATCTGCGCGTTCTCCCGCCACGAGTGGGCCGTCCAGCAGATGATCATGTACTGGGGCGTCATCCCGCACCAGGCAGAGATTACCCAGGGCACCGTCAACGGCACGATCGTCAAGGCGATCGAGACCGCCAAGGAGCTCGGCTACGTCAAGACTGGCGATTTGACCGTCGCTACCGCCGGCGATCCCCGTATGAGCGTCCAGCTCGAGGACAAGGTCTCCTCGACCAACGTCGCTTACGTCGCTCAGGTGCGCTAAATCGCACTTGCAAGCAGATTTGCATTGCAAAGGGTCCGGAAGGCTTCGCCTTCCGGACCCTTTTCTTTGCGTCAATGCCGGCGCGCGGCAAAACACGCACTCATTTCTTTACCAAAAGCGCGAAATCCACCCTTCGAGGCCAAAAAATAAAGCCCCAAGCGCTAAAAGTGTTCGCCCGGTGGCAAACCCACACCTCACGCAGGGCTGATAAATCGTTTTAGCAAAGTCCAAATCGACCGCGTTTTCGGAAGTATGCGGCAAATTCTGGAACCTCCGAGCACACCCTGTTTTTTCGCAACAAAATGCCTGATAAACTAGCCTCAAAAGCCAGGTCTGCTCATAGGGTTCAGATTTTGCCGCATACTTCCGGATTGACGCTGGCATCACTCGCTTCAAAGAGATGATTTCGGCCAGGAGGGCATTATGGACCTGACGCTTTGTGGGCAATCCGCCTTTAACTACTTCCGCATCCCGCCGCAGGTATTAGGCCTTTACCCCGCCATTAGCCTTGGCAATATGGATCGCAGATGTTGCGGCCTCGGAAGTCATGCAGTTGTAAAAGACCTGCTTCACGAACCGCTTCACAGGCTTGTATTCACTCGGGCACAATCCGGATCACGTAGCTTGTTCAAGTCGCACCTCCTGACCCAGGAACCACCTCCGGGGTCGTTTAGGCAGACTGAACATGGGTTTGATGTCACGTCGCCTGAGCTTACGCTACTCAACCTTGCTACGCAGGTCTCCCGCAAACAGCTACTTATGGCGTGCTACGAGATGTGCGGCTCCTTTGCAGTGTTTAAGCCCTGCGAGCGAACGCAACAACAACTTGATGAAGCTATTTCGCTTAAGCTCATTCCACCCAACTGTGGCTGGGAGCGAGTTTACGACACCAAGGGCAATGACACCAACTTGTGGAAGCGCACGCCGCTTCTTACCGCAACGGATATCGCCGCGTTCGCCAAGCAGGCCGCAGGCCTGCGCGGCGTTAAACAACTGCGCTGGGCGGCCGAGCACATGACGGGGCAAACTGCCTCGCCCTTCGAAGTACAGACCTCCATGCTTGTCTCGCTCCCCCGCGACGAGGGCGGCATGGGCATCGACATCGCAAACAACGTGCGCATCCCACTCAGCGACTCCGCGCGCTCACTGTATGACAAAACCTGCTGCTACGCCGATATCCTCATAGAGAGCAGCACCGACAGCATGGGCGTCATTCTGGAATGCCAAGGCCGCTCCGCCCATGACAGCGAAGCCGCAAGCCTCTCCGATGCCGAACGCACCACGTCCCTCACAAGCATGGGTTATGACGTTATCCAGATAACCTACGGCCAGATCAAGGACACGAAGAGCTTTAACAACATCGCCGAGCTCATTCATAAAAAGGCGGGGCTCCCCTACATCCCAAAGACCGATCAGGAACGCACCACCGAAGATACCTTACGGCAAGAGCTACTTGTCGATTGGGTTGAGCTATTCACTGCCGGGCCGGCCAGCTAGCAGCTAGCAATCAGGGGCAGCGCAGGCACATCGGGCGATTCGACACGGGCGGCAAAACCCGCCTCGGTCAGCTCGATGACCTCGGTAAACGTTGCGTCGAAGAATTTCTCGGTCAGCAGGCGGTATGGCGGATGGTCGGGCTCGCCGGGGTTTTCGCGCACGATCTCGTGCATAACGCCGATGGTCTTGAGCACATACTCCTTATGGATGGGATACTGCCCAAAACGCGTCGCCGCAGTATACAGGCGATCGGTCGCGCGCGGAATCGAAACAATGCCGAGCGTCTTGCCGAACCAGTCAAAGTCGCCTTGCTTTTTAATGCGGAACTCCTCACACGGCTTGCCGCCGTGCGCCTCCAGGTACTGATTCACGCGCGTATTCCATACGGTGTCGGCCACCAGATGCGACCAGACACCCAGCGTTAAATCGAGCAACGACTGCGCCACGTCCTCGGACGCAAGCGAGAACTCACGAGCGCCGGGACCGACAACCGGCTCGGCATCCCTGTAGCGCTGGGGATAGTGCACGCGATTCAGTCGCTCGCGCTCCTCGACAATCGAGGTAGCCGCGGCTGGCGCACCGGTGGGCGAACTTTTAAGCAACGGTGCCACATAGGTATCCCAGAACTCATGCTCACGAGGCTTAGGGATAGGCTCGGGCTTTGCAAAGTGCGTAATGCGGTACGGGATGGGATCGGCGATGCCAGGGACCATATAGCCCACGAAGATATCCGGAACCACGCAGCCAAACAAAAAGGCATTGCGGTCGCGCACGCTATTGGCAAGTGCACCGGTGCGCTCCAGCAAACGCTCCGTCTGAGCGATATGAATGTTCCAACTTGGCATAGCCACCCCCATAAAAAACCTGGATAACTATACCATCACGGCAAAGCCGCGCGGGCGGCTACGCACGCTCTACGCAGCAACTAGTCCGTAGTACCGCTTTCGGTTCCATACGACGGCGAAGGCGCCTCGACCACATGGTGATATCGATCGATATAGATTGCACGGGCACCCAGGCGTCGCACCAAATCCTGGTGATGCGTGCTCATCAAGACCGTCTTACCCGCCGCGACGTAGGCCAGCAAGAAGTTGACCACGATGTCGCATGAATCCTCGTCGAGCCCATTGGTGGGCTCATCGAGCACTAGGATATCGGGGTTCATCGATACAACTGCCGCCAGCGCCACACGCTTCTTTTGCCCGCCCGAGAGCTGATAGGGAGAGGCGTCGGCAAGGTCGGCAACCTGAAACAGCCCCATGGCATCGCGCACGCGGCGCTCGAGCTCGTCTGCCGGCAGCCCCATCTGCGCGGGACCAAAAGCAACTTCCTCGCCCACCGTAGCGCAGAACAGCTGGGCGTCGGCGTTTTGGAATACGAAGCCCACGCGCTGGTGGAACTTCTGAGCAGCAGCAGAATCCTTCAGATACGCCGCATCGACCACGCGTCCGTCAAACAGGTATGCGCCGGCATCCGCGAGCTCAAGGCCGTTGATAAGGCGCATGATCGTCGTCTTGCCACAACCGTTAGGACCAAGCAGAGCAACGAGTTCACCACGATCCACCTGCAGCGAAACGCCGTCGACCACCGTACGACCCGCATAGGAAAACACCACGTCGCGAAACTCGATGAGCGGCGTGGTCTCGGCGCCGGCAGCACCGCTCGCGCACATCGCGCCATTTGTATCGTTTGCCAAAACGTCGCCCTTCCCTATCCACATCGACGGCTCGACCGCCCGCGCTACAGCACTGCGCACAACACGGCGAGCAGAACCACAACGGCTGCGTAAACGGCATCGCGCCAGCCAAACCCGGCGCGCGCGGGAGCCGGATACGCACCGGCAAAGCCGCGGCAAAGCATAGCCTCGTCCATCGCGCGGCTGCATTCCATCGCCTTGATAAAGGTCATGCCCATGATACCCGCGATCGAATCGGTACGCGAAAATCCCTCAGGCGCACGGCCAACGCTGCGCAGCATGACCGATTCGCACAAATTGTGCGCCGTGCGACCCAGCACCTCGACGTGCTTGAGCGCCATATCAAACGTAAAGATAACTTCGTCGGGCAGATGAAGCATCTTGAGCGCCGCCGACATGCGGCTCCACGTGAGGGTCCACGAAACGCCCAGCACCAGCGACACATTAATGAAGGTCTTGAGCGCAATTTTGAGCATGGCGCCCGTAGCGGAAGCGCCCAGCAGCAGGGCAGGCAGCGCCAAAACCACTGCGAGCCCCGCGGCGCCAAGCGCCGGCACAAAGGTCGCCCGCAGCCCGCGTACGGGGCGCACGGCAACGAGCACCAGCGCAATGGCCGCCATCAACATGAGGTATAGCGGGCTCTGTGTCAGACACACGCACAGGACGCAAACGAACATCCCCACCAGGCGCACCGGAGCCGAAACGCAAGAAAGGGCGCGGTCGACCATCGACCCGCCCTCGTGCGCGCCTCCACCCAGGCGAACCCGCTCAAGCAGGCTCGCCAGGTGCAGGACATTCTGTTGCATTACGCGATGCCGAGCGCCCGTGGGCTCGTAACGCTGCTCGTCCGCAAGCCAGCTAGGCAGCTCGGCTATTGCCATGAGCACCGCTTTCCTTAACCGTCAGCGAAATCAGACGGAATGCGATGGTGAGCACCGCCACGCCAATCACGCCGGACAGGATATACATGGCAGCCTGACCGGCAAAGCCAAGACCCTGCTCCTCGGAATAGGCCTGCAGGTAATCGCCCGTGGGCAGGGCATCGGCAAAAGTCGGGGTGTCGAGGCCGACCGAAGCCTGCAGGCTGTCGTCGCCAGCCTCCTGAACGGCGGTCGCGGCGCCCTCGGCATCCCACTCACCCCAGGCGTCACCGGTGGCAAGCAAGCCGAGCGGCGTAGCCACGACAAGCACGGCGACCAGAATGAGCGTGGGGACCAGCGAGGTCTTCTTGGCAGCAGTGCCCTCGGCAGCAAGCTGGCCATCGACGGCCTCGGGCCCGACGATAACGCTCGGCGCCGTCTTCTTAATGAAACCGTAGATGGCGGCCGTCGCCACGCCCTCGATCACGCCGGCAACCAGCATATGCGGGATCAACATGGCCGGAATAGCCACAGACAACGGGAAGGGGCAGTACAGCGGAGCGCCCAATGCATTCGTGAAGAGCATGGGCTGAATGCCGAACTCGATCGCCGCGCACAGGGCCGCCAGGCACAGGCCGACCCAGCCGCTTACGACGGCCGAAACCGAGGTGCCCCAGCCCTTGCCATGCAAACGGCTGTTGAGCGCACGAAACACGATAGCAGCGGCAAACGGCAGCACGAAGGCCATGTTAAAGCAGTTGGCGCCAAAGGACAGGATGCCGCCGTCGCCAAACAGCAGCGCCTGCAGCGCCAGCGCGACCGAGACAGCGATAGCCGCGGCCTCGGGGCCTAGCAGCAGCGCAATGAGGGCGCCACCGACGGCGTGGCCTGTGGTGCCGCCAGGCAGCGGCACGTTGAACATCATGAGCAGGAAGGAGAACGCGGCGCAGATGCCCAGGAAAGCCATATGCTCGCGATCGAGCGTGGCGCGCACCTTCTTGATGCAGTGGACCCAAACGGGCACCATCGCCACCGCCATGACGGCATCGGTCTGCGGGGACAGATAATTATCTGGAATGTGCATGTACGCCTCCCGGTTATCGGCGCACGGAATTGCAACGCCGCTTGAATCACCTTGTCAGTGTTACGTATTGTCAGATTCGTAACACGCCGCGGGCTATCATAGCAAAACGGCGCACTGCCGACAAAGCAGCACGCCGTTATGTAATGCGCGTGTCATATATGCAGGCTCAGCAGCGCCTTATACCGGGCATAGCGGTCACGTAGGATTCAGCAGCAGCCACCGCTGACCCATACCCCAGCGCAGGACCTAGCCGCGGACCTCGCCGTTTACGCTCTTGCACACCTTGGTGACGATCTTCTGGTGCACCTTTTCGACCTCTTCGCTGGTGAGCGTGTGGTCGTCGGAGCGATACGTAAGCGCAAAGGCCATGGATTTCTTGCCCTTGCCGATGCGGACCGGATCGCGGTAGACATCGAACAGGCGCACGCCCTCGAGCAGCTTGCCGCCGGCACTCGTAATACGACGCTCAAGATCCTCGCAGGTCACAGTGTTGTCGACCACGATAGCAAGGTCGTGCTCAACGGCCGGGTACTGCGAGAACTCGCGGTAGTTCTCCTGGTTGCGGGCGCCCTTGATCAGCTTGTCCAGGTCGAGCTCAAAGGCAACGACAACCTCGTCGATGCCCATCGCCTCGCGCGCCTCGGGGTGAATCTCGCCGACCCAGCCCAGCACGGTACCGCCCGAGAGCACCTCGGCAGCACGACCCGGCTGCAGGAAGGCATGGCTCTCGCCCTCGACGGGACGGAAGCGAACCTTCTCGATGCGCAGCTGGGCAAGCAGCTCCTCAACGATGCCCTTGCCAAAGAAGAAACGCAGCTTGCGGTACTTCATGTTCCAGGACTGCTCGCTCCACTGGCCCGAGAGCACACCCGCCACGGACTTGGTCTCCTTGGGCAGGCTGGCGTTCTCGCGACCGTGGAACAGGCTGCCGACCTCGTACAGGTGCACGTTGGGCGTACCGTGCGCCTCGTTGTAGGCCACGGACTGCAGCAGGCCCGGCAGCAGCGAACGACGCATCTCGGTCTGCTCGGCTACCAGCGGGTTCATGAGAACCACGGGGCAGCCGCGGCCCTCGGTGGACATGCCAATCTTCTCCAGGTCACCCGGGGCGGCAAAGCCGAAAGTCGTGGTCTCGTTGAGGCCGCAGGCGCGCAGGATCTCGCCGACCTTACGGGTGAGCTTCTGCTCGCGGGTCAGGCCGCCAATGTGGTTCTTGGCAGCCGGGATGGTCGCCGTCACGCGGCCCATGCCCCACAGGCGCAGGACCTCCTCGATCAGGTCAATCTCGCGCGGCAGGTCGGGGCGGAAGCTCGGCGGGGTAACCATAAAGTCTTCGCCGTCGCGCTCGACGGTGCAGCCCAGGCGGGTGAGCGAGCGCTCGATAAAGTCGGACTCGATGTCGGCACCGCAGATGGCGTGCACGCGGGCCAGGCGCAGCTTGATGCTGTCGATGGTCTTGGGCGCGGGGAACACGTCCACATAGCCGGGGGCGACCTCGCCGCCGGCGATCTCCTCAATCAACGCGCAGGCAATGTTGGCAACATCCACGCAGCCGGTCTCGTCAACCTGGCGCTCAAAGCGAATGGAGGCGTCGGAGATCAGCGAAAGGTCGCGGCTGGTGTGCGAGGTGCGGCCGGCGTTGAAGCAGGCGCTCTCGACCATCACGTCGACGGTGTCGTCCTCAATCTCGGAATCCATGCCACCCATGACACCGGCCAGCGCCACGGGACGCTCGCCGTCGGTGATGAGGCCCATACCGGCGTCGAGCACGCGCTCCTCGCCGTCGAGCGTCGTGAACTTCTCGTCCTGCTGGGCGGCGCGAACCACCACACGACGGTGGCCATCGCGCTCGGCAAAGGTGTCCAGGTCAAAGGCGTGCAGCGGCTGACCGGTGAGCATCATCACATAGTTGGTGATGTCGACGATGTTGTTGTGCGGGCGCACACCCAAGGCGTTAAGGCGCTTGACCATCCAGTCGGGCGACGAGCCGACCTTGACGTTGCGCACGATGCGGGCAACGTAGCGGTCGCACAGGCCCTCGTCGGCAATCTCGACGGAAAGCTCGTCGTCGGTCGCGCGGCCGGTCTCGGCTTTGATGGCGGGCAGCTCAACGTGGAAATCGCGATCGAAGATGGCGCCGGCCTCACGGGCCATACCGATCATAGACAGGCAGTCGGGGCGGTTGGGCGTGATCTCGCAGTCGAGCACGGTATCACTCGAGCCCACGTACTCGGCAAACGGCATGCCGCAGGGCGTATCCTCGGGCAGGATCATGATGCCGGAGTGGTCGCCACCCAGGCCGAGCTCGCGCGCGGAGCAGTTCATGCCCATGGACACGACGCCGCGAAGCTTGCTCTTCTTGATCTTGACGTCGCCGGGAAGCACGGCGCCAATCATGGCCGTGACGATGTGGTCGCCGGCCTCGAAGTTCTGCGCGCCGCAGACGATCTGCAGCGGAGCGGGGTTGCCGTCGGCGTCGAGGTTCTTGTCACCCACGTCGACCGAGCACACATACATGTGGTCGCTATCGGGGTGCGGGGTCTTGGTGAGCACCTTGGCGGTCACCACGTGGTCGAAGGACTCGCCCACGGTGTCGATCGCCTCGACCTCGGTGCCGGTACGGATATATTCGTCCGAAAGGGTCTTGGGATCCTCCGGAATATCGATCATGGTCTTGAGCCAGTCGTAAGAAACGCGCATCTAACTGGTCTCCTTTCATAAATGCGGCTTTGAGCCGGAAACTGCAACTAAGAAGAAAGCGTTCTAGAACTGGTTCAAGAACCTCATGTCACCAGTCATCAACGTGCGCAGGTCGGGCAGGTCGTAGCGCAGTGCCGCGACGCGCTCGGCGCCAATACCAAAGGCGAAGCCGGTGTACTTCTCGGGGTCGATGCCGCAGTTGATCAGAACGTTGGGGTCGACCATGCCGCAGCCCAGGATCTCGATCCAGCCGCTGTGCTTGCAGAAGTTGCAGCCCTTGCCGCCGCAGACGTGGCAGCTCACGTCCACCTCGCAGCTGGGCTCGGTGAAGGGGAAGAAGTGCGGGCGGTAGCGCGTCTTGCGGTCCTCGCCAAACATGCACTTAACAAAGTAGTCAAGCGTGCCCTTAAGATCGCCAAAGGTGATACCCTCGTCGACGACCAGGCCCTCAATCTGGTTGAACTGCGGCAGGTGACAGGCGTCGGCCGTGTCGGGACGGTAGACAGTGCCCGGGCAGATCATGTAGATGGGCGGCTTCTGCGACTCCATGGTGTGGATCTGCACGCCCGAGGTCTGGGTGCGCAGGAGCACGTCGGACTCGCCATGGGCGTGAGCCTCGGGGTGTGCGACGCTGCCGGGGTTGTTGTCGACCACGTAGAAGGTATCGCGGGCCGAGCGGCTCGGGTGATCCATGGGGGCGTTGAGCGCGGTGAAGTTGTAGTAGGAGGTGTCGACCATGGGGCCGGACTCGACGGTGTAGCCGATGCCGCAGAAGATGTCCTCGGCCTCCTCGATGATCTGCTTGATCAGGTGTTGGTGGCCGATCTGCGGACGGATGCCCGGCAGCGTGATGTCGACGGCATCGTGCTCGAGCGCGCGCTTGAGGGCGGCAGCCTTCATCTCGGTGGTGCGCTCGTCGAGCATGCCCTCGATCAGCTGGCGCATCTCGTTGGCGCGCTTGCCCATCACGGGACGATCCTCGGGGGCGAGCTTGCCCATCATGCGCATCAGGCCGGTGATGCGGCCCTTACGACCGAGCAGCTCAACGCGCGCAGCCTCGAGCTTGGCGGCGTCGTCAGCGCCTGCGACGAGCTCCTTGGCCTCTTCCTCGAGTTTGACCAGATCATCAATCAGACTCATGTCTTCCCTTTCGTCTCTCGCGCATCTCGCTTGCCGGGGCGGCTAGCACCCGATAGCTGCGGATGTGCGGCCCGGTTCGGTAACAAAAAACCGTCCTCGGGCATGTACATTGCCCAAGGACGGTTGAATTCCGCGGTACCACCTTGTTTGACCCGGCGGATGTCTGGCCCGCCGTGCCCACTCTGCGCCCCTTGTCGCGAGGCTCACGGCTTCCCTACTGGGGCTTCGCTGCCACCGGCCGCGCGCCCGTTGAGGTCACTGCTCGGGAGTGAACGCTTGGCCCTTGCCACCGTAGGAAGGCTTGCAGCCCATGACCTTCCCTCTCTTGCCGGCGACGCGGCGGGCAAAACCCTCTCCGTCAACGCATTGGGCTATAGGATAACACATTCTGCGAGCATATCGCCGCGTTCAGTTTTGTTCGCGCTGGGTACAAGGCAGGTAGCTGTGCAAACTGGCCGTGCACCCGCCTGCGGCGCTCGGCCTGCGAGATTAAGGATACGGCATGGGAAAGAAACTCGATAAGAAGGCCAAGGCCGCCGTGGCAAAGGCTGCCAAGGGCGTCAAGGCCGCTAAAGTCGACAAGGCCGTCAAAAAGTTCCGCAAACTCGAGGGCAAGCTGTGGACTCGCGAGTACCTGCTCAAGATTGCCGAGTTCGATGGAGCGACGATTGCTCCTGCCAACGGCGCTGCCGCCCGTGCCGACGCCATGGGCACGCTTGCCGGCGAACATCACAAGCTACTGACCAGCGAGAAGTCCGTTGAGCTCGTACGCTCGTTAGCGCGCGAGACGGTTGCAGGCGGCAAAATCGACGACCCGCAGCTGCTCGACGAGATCCGCGTGCTCGGCCGCGACCAGCGCGAGGCAAGCGTTATTCCTACCGAGGAGGCCGAAGCCTGGACCAGGCTCACCTGCGAGGCCGACGCCGTGTGGCACAAGGCCAAGACGGCCAACGACTGGGCGAGCTTTGAGCCCTATGTAGATAGAATCGTCGGCCAGCTTAAGCATCAGGCCGAGCTCATGGACCCCAAGCGCGACCCATACGATGTTTGGCTCGACCAGTACGAGCGCGGCCTTTCCACCGAGAGCTTCGACGCGTTTTGCGACGAGGTCAAGGCCACGGTCGTGCCGCTCGTGCACGCCATCGGCGAGCGCGGCCAGCAGCCCGCTGCAGACTTTTTGCACGCGCATGTGCCCGAGGCCGCCCAGCGTGCCATGAGCTTCGACCTGATGAAGCTCGTCGGCCTGGACCTGAACGACACCACGCTTGCCTTTACCGAGCACCCGTTTAGCGAGGGCTTTGCCGTGGGCGACGCGCGCATCGCCACACACATCTACGAGGACGACTGCATCTCCAACGTCTACAGCATCATCCACGAGGCGGGGCACACCATGTACGAGCTGGGCGTCAATCCTGCCTATGCGCGCACCTGCCTGGAGGGCGGCACTTCCATGGGCATCCACGAGAGCCAGAGCCGCTTCTTTGAGAACACCGTGGGTCGCA
>USMH01000015.1 GCA_900555745.1 uncultured Collinsella sp. | reverse complement strand
ACCCTTGGTGGTGGGCCCTGCGTGGGGTCACACCCCAACAGTAATGCTCCGCCTGACCGCTTTCAAGCTCGTTGTGGGTCGAATTTGGGTCGAATTATTCCGCGTACTTTTCTTTCGTAAATCTATGAAAACATCAAATGACCTGGAGTTATATTGACTTCAATTTGGGTCGAAATGTCTGAATGAAACAACGTCGTAGCGACCTCATAACCCGAAGGTCGGTGGTTCAAATCCGCCCCCCCGCGACCATGAAACTTCAGGTCGGAAGCATAAAAGCTCCCGACCTTTTTCTTTGTCTAGGGGTTTCGGCATCTCTCGTCCTTTGGGTACCTCGAGGCGGGCAATCAGATAGATGCTTACGAGTATCATAGGGTCTTTTTACGTCGCGGTCGTGTCTCGTACTGGTGCGCCGCTCTTTGTGGGACGTGTCACTTTGCCATAGGTTGTCCGGCGGCGGGGCGCAGGTCGTTCCCCGTGGCGTCGTTCCTTTCGACGCTACGCTGCCTGGCTACTCGTTCCACTGGTGCTTTTTCATGTCGACGCAGCCGTTGTCTCGGAAGGCGACTCCTTCCTCCGTCAGTAGTGCTCGCTGGTCGGGGAAGTTTGGCGCGAGGCGTCCCGCGTGGTTGACGACGCGGTGGCAGGGATAATCGCCGTAGCGATCCGCCTCGCTCAGCACCGCTCCGACCAGGCGAGAGTTTTTCTCCCTGCCGATGAGGCGCGCTATCTGACCGTACGAGGCGACGCATCCCGCCGGAATCTCTGCCACGACGGAGAGAATCTCATAAACCAAATCTTCGTCCAGGACTTTTCCCATCGTATCGCTCCCGTGTTCGCTTTTGCCTTCGGGGGCGCGGCGCCGATCACCCGTGCTGCGATTTTCGCAGCTCCCCTTACCGAAGCATCGAGGGAAAGCGCGTGCGTGTCAAGGTTGTCTGGTCCAGTTGCTGGCTCGATGCCTCGAGATGTTCGCCTCAAGTGCGACCTGCCCCTATTGGAAAAGGATGCCGAAGATGTATTTGGTGATGGCGGAGCGGCGGATGACCCCCACGAGTTTGCCCTCGTCATCAACCACAGGAAGCTTCTTGAACTTCTTCTTCGCCAGCAGCGCGGCGACGCGGGCGATGCTCTGCTCGGGACGGGCACACACTACCTGGCGCGTCGCGAAATCCATGACGCAGCGATCCTTCAGGTCTTCGATGCGCTGCTCAAGGCTCTGATCGTCGAAGTACAGCATGGACGCGTCGCCGCCCGTGAAGATGGTGTGAGCGCGATGCTGCGCGATGGCTCCCATGACATCGCCGTCGGAGATGAACCCGACCACCTGGTTGCGCTCATCGATTACGGGCATGCTGCTCACCTCGTTTTCGGCGAGCATGCGCACCACGTCGGAAATCGTGCAATCCTGCGTGCAGGTGAACGGCTCTTCAATCATGATGCTCGAAACGGGCGTCCCCTCGAGCTCGAGCGGGATGCGCTCGGACAGAATCTCGGACATCGCTTATGCCTCCTTCGTTTTCGGTGCGGTTTTCTTGGTGCGCACGCTGAATATGGCGCAGATAAGGGAAACGAGGCCGATTGCCGCGCACACCTTGTAAGCGACGCCCGCGCCCACGGCGGTGGCTACTTGGATGCTCGCATCGACGCCGGCCGACGCGGTGACGCTTGTCATGACCGTGATGATGAGCGCCGTGCACAAACCGCCGGCGACCTGGCGGCCGGTGTTCGCGATGGCGTTGCCGTGGGCGATCATGTCATTTTTCAAGGCATTGACACCCCATGTGTTCACCGGCATGTTCGCGAGCGACTGGCCGGCGGACTGCAGCATGCAGAACAGCGCAACCACCAAGATGGGCGTGTTTACCGTCGAAAGCGAGAGCAGGAACAGGGCGCCGGTCATGAGGGCCAGGCCGACGATCGAGATGGCACGCGGACCGAACTTGTCGAACACCACGCCGGAGATAGGGCTGATGATGATGCCCACCGCCGCGGCGGGAAGCATGGCCATGCCGGTTTCGAAGGCCGAAGCGCCAAGCGAGGTTTGCAGCAGCAACGGCAACAGCGTGTTGGTGACCAGGCATGCGGCGTTGATGAGCGTGACGATGATGGCGGCCACGCGGAACTCGCGCGTCTTGAGCGTGCCCAGTTGAAGCAGCGGGTCCTCGATTTTGCCCTGGCGTACGACGAACAGCACCAAGCACACGACACCCGCGACGATCGAGCCGAGCACCACGGGGTTGCCCCAACCCATCGACGAGGCGCTCGAGAACCCGTAGAGAAGTCCGCCGAAGGCGATGGTGGAGAGGACGACCGAGGGCAGGTCGAGCTTGGGGTTCTTCAGCTCGCCCACGTTTTTCAGCATGAACACGCCCAGCACCAGCACGAGAATTGCGAGGGGGACGATGGCACCAATCATGGTGCGCCAGCCGTACGTGTCGATCACCGCACCGCCTACGACGGGGCCGACCGCGGGACCCGCCGACATGACGATGCCCGCCATGCCCATAGCCGTTCCTCGTTTCTCGACGGGGAACACCAGCATGGGAACCACCGAGACAAGCGGCATGAGCACGCCTGAGCCCGCCGCTTGCAACACGCGACCGATGATGAGGAACAGGAAATCAGGGGCCGCGGCGCACAGCAGCGTGCCCAGCGCGAACACCAGCGTCGCCCCGAAGAATAGCGCGCGGGTGCTGAACTTGTCGATAAGGAACGCCGAAACGGGGACCATGATGCCGCTCACCAGCGGGTATATGGACATGATCCACTGGGCAGTCGAGGCATCGATGGCGAAATCGGACATGATGACCGGCAGCGCAGGCGACATCACCGTTTGGTTCAGTAGCGCCAAGAAGGCACCCAGGACGACGACCGCGACGATGCGGATCTGGGTACCGGTAATGCGCCCATTGGCGGGCGCGACCGTACAATTATCAGACATAAGCTTCCTTCGTATCTATTCGATTCTTCGCCGAAGGCGCGCCGGCCCACGGGCGAAATAACATGCACGTGCTATGCGTGCATCAGATACGACAGGAAGAAAGCGGCTGCTCAGAGCGCACTTGGGGAACAACAGGAGAGGCCCCGTATACCAGGGGCCGCCGAATTGCGATGTATGCTTTGGTCAAATCCTTCATAGCGGGGAGGTATTCTAGCAGCCGTCTTCGCCCCTTTCAAGGGATGTAGCCCAGACGTTGATTTTCTTCACCGAGGCGCCATCGTTGACGGGTGGCGTGCTTCTCTATCGCCACACCGCGGGGCGAGGGAACGCCGCGGCGAGCTTGTACATCGGCTATGTGTGCAGCTGCGAGCGTGTCGCCGGCGCGCGCTGGGCGCCAGTCCGATCCGGCCGACTCTTGCCGACGGTCGGTCGCCGTCCTCCTCCATCTCCGCCTGCTCTGTTTTTGCTCGGCTCCCTTGTCGTATCATGGACGGACGAGAATTGAGCGAAGGCGGTACGTATGAACATCCAGATATTCGGCACGAAGAAAAGCTTCGATACTAAGAAGGCGCAGCGCTATTTCAAGGAACGTCGTGTGAAGTTCCAGTTCATCGACTTGAAGGAAAAGGGGATGAGCAAAGGCGAGCTCGAAAGCGTGGCGCGCGCCGTCGGCGGGATCGACGCTGTGATCGATCCAAAGGCGAAAGATGCCGACACGGTTGCGCTCGTACAGTATCTTGCTGCCGACCAGAAGTTCGAAAAGGTGCTCGATAACCAGCAGATTCTTCGTGAGCCCATCGTTCGCAACGGCCGCCAGGCAACCGTTGGCTACGAGCCTGACGTGTGGAAGGGCTGGGAATAAAGCGGCTGGGAATAAAGTGAAGCGCCCACGCCCGTGGTTTTATCCACGGACGCGGGCGCTTGCGTAAGACGTCTCTTGTCGTTTGAGTGGAGCGCCCCGGCGGCGCTGAACAACGCGCCCCGGTGACGTGGCTCGGGGCTCTTTGTGCCGCACATCTATGAGAGGAGATATTTGATGCGCATGGGCGCTACTCCATGTAGCCACCCTGAATGGCGGAAACTGCATGCTCGGTAAAGAACTTGAGCGTGCCGGAGGTATAGCGATTAGCCTTGGGCTTCCAAGCGGCTCGGCGCTCGGCCAGGACGGCATCGATCTCGGCCGGCTCCATCTCCTTGCCGGCGATGCCCACAATAGACAGCGAGCGCTCGGGGATGTTGATCTGGATAAGGTCGCCCTCCTCGATCAAGGCAATCGGGCCGCCCACGGCAGCCTCGGGCGAAACGTGACCGATAGCCGGGCCCTTGGAGGCGCCGGAGAAGCGGCCGTCAGTGATCAGAGCAATGCTCGCGCCCAGCTCGGGGTCGCTGGCGATAGCCTCGGTGGTGTAGAACATCTCGGGCATGCCGGAACCCTTGGGGCCCTCGTAGCGAATGATGACGGCGTCGCCGGGCTTGACCTCGTGCGTCAGGACGGCGTGGATGGCGTCCTCCTCGCAGTCGAACGGACGTGCCTTAAGCGTAGCCTGGAACATCTCGCGCGGAACAACCGTGTGCTTGACGACGGCGCCCTCGGGGGCAAGGTTGCCGTGGAGGATGGCGATGGAACCGTCGGTGCCGAAGGCCTGGTCAAACGGACGGATGATGTCCTCGCGCTTGAGATTCCACTTCTCAAGGTAACGACCGCACTTCTCGTAGTAACCGTTGTTCTTGAGGTCCTCGAGGTTCTCGCCGAGAGTCTTGCCGGTGACGGTCATAACGCCGAGGTGGAGCATCGACTTGATCTCCTCCATGATGCGCGGCACGCCGCCCGCATAGTAGAAGAACTGCGCCGGCCACTCGCCTGCGGGGCGAACGTTGAGCAGGTAGTGGGCGCCACGGTGCAGGCGATCGAAATCGTCGGCGGACATCTCGATGCCAAACTCGCGGGCGATCGCGGGAATGTGCAGCAGCGAGTTGGTGGAACCGGAGATGGCGCCGTGGACCATGATGAGATTCTCGAAGGACTCCTTGGTCACGATGTCGCGCGGACACAGGTTGTGCTCGGAGAGCCACACGGACTGACGGCCAGCCTCGCGCGCAAACTCACGCAGATCGGAGCTGGTTGCGGGCAGCAGAGCCGTGCCGGGGAGCATAAGGCCCAGGGCCTCGGCGGTAACCTGCATGGTCGAGGCGGTACCCATAAAGGAGCAGGCGCCGCAGCTGGGGCATGCGTTGTGCTTGGCAAACTCGAGCTCCTCGCGGGAAATCTCGCCGCGCTCATAGCGGGCCGAGATGGCGCCGAGCTGCTCCAGGGTCAGCAGGTCGGGACCGGCATCCATGACACCGCCGGTAACGACGATGGAGGGGATGTTGATGCGGCCCATGGCCATGAGGTTCGCAGGCAGACCCTTATCGCAGCTGGCGACAAAGACACCGGCGTCGAATGGAGTGGCCTTGGCATGAATCTCGATCATGTTGGCGATCATGTCGCGGCTGGGCAGCGAGTAGTTGATGCCGTCGTGGCCCTGGGCCTCACCGTCGCAAATGTCGGTGCAGAAGTAACGAGCACCGTGACCGCCAGCCTCGGCAACGCCAGCACGGACCTCCTCGACCAGATCAAACAGGCCGGCAGAACCCGGGTGCGAGTCGCCGAACGTCGACTCGATAATGACCTGCGGCTTGTCCAGATCCTCGATGGACCAGCCAGAGCCCAGGCGCAGCGGGTCCATCTCGGGGCTGATGGTGCGGAACTTGCCAGAACGCGGCTGCAGCTTGGCAACCAGGTCGGCGGCCTCCTGCTGAATCTGTGCTTTGGTTTTCTCGTCCATGATGTTCTCCTCTTTTGGTTTGAACGGTTGTACCAATCGTTGGTTAATGAATCAGGTGAAAATGGGTACCGAGCGATGCACTCGGCGAAAGATGCTTAGCTACGCGAACTAGGCGAAGAACGAAATCACCAGGGCGCAGGCAAGACCCGAAAGGCCGATGAGCGTCTCCATAACGGTCCAGGACTTGAGGGTGGTCTTCTCGTCAATCTCCAGGAATGAGGAGCACATCCAAAAACCGGCATCGTTGACGTGCGAGAGGGCCGTGGCACCGCCGCAGATGGCAAGACAGATAGCGGCACGCATGAGCACCGAAGCACCGGCAACCGCGGGCATGGCGGCCATAATGCCCGATGCCATGGTCATAGCGACGATGGAGCTGCCGACAGAGGCACGCACCATGACGGCAATCAAAAAGGCAACAACCACCAAAGGCAGCGGTGAAGCCTCGAGCATAGGGCCAATAACCTGGCCCAAGCCGCAGTCCTGCAGCATCCAGCGAATGACGCCGCCGCAAGCGATAACCAGCAAGATCATGCCGACGGGCTTAAGAGAGCGGTCGAGCAAGGCCTTGAGCTCGGCGCCGGAGTAGCCGCGGCGCGCGCCCAGCAGATACATCGCGACGAGCGTGGCGAGCGTCAAAGCGACGAACGGCTTGCCCAGGAAGGCGAGAATCGAGGCGAACTCGGCGGGCATGGGGATATAAGAGGACAACGTGCCCAGCAAAATCAGACAAAGCGGCGTGAGCACGATGGCAAGCACCATGCCAAAGGAGGGAAGCTCCTTTTCGTCGCTCGCACCCTCGGCAGAGGTAAAGTGCTCCGGAACATCGGTAAAAATGCGACCGCCCACGTTGCGGTCCCAGATGACGCCGGCAATCGCCATGGCGATGAAGGCGGTGGGGATACCGACGAGGATCATGGTGCCCAGGTCGACACCGAGCGTGCCGGCGACCAAAACCGACCCGGCCGATGGCGGCACAAACGCATAGCCAGCGGCAAGTCCCGCGAGTAGCGCGATGCCGTAGTAGAGCGTCGACTTTTTGGTCTGCGATGCCACGCTAAACGCAAGCGGAATCAAAACGACCACGCCGGCCTCAAAGAACACCGTAGTACCGATGACCAGACCGGTAATGCCCAGTGCCCAGCTGGAGTGACCCTGCCCAAAGGTATCGATGAAGGTCTGGGCGATCTTCTTGGCGCCGCCGCTCTCTTCAAGAATCTGACCAAACATCGAGCCCAGGCCAATGAGCAGGGCGATGTTTTGCAGCGTGGTGCCCACGCCCTTGGTGACGGTGTCTGCCACCATGTCGAGCGGCATGCCGGCGCCGATACCGATCACGAGCGCCGAGACCATCATCGAAAGCACGGGATGCAGCTTGAACTTGATGATGAGCGCAAGCAGCAGCGCGATGCCCACGATGGCGGCGATGACCAGCCTGGTGGGATCAGCCATAAACGTTGGGTCTGACATCTTTCCTCCAATTCATCAGACCTTTTGAATTCGTCTTAGACTATAGCGTGTTTTCAATAGGTCTGATGTTTAAAAGGGAAACTTTTTTCAAAATACATCTGATGTATTTCCTGAACGATCTGTTTTTGACGGTAAACGGCTACTTACAGCTCTCCATTGTCGGAGCGAACCACCGCGGCTTCTGTTAAATGAGCTAGAATAGCTCTGATGAATTCTTTTGATATGAGGTGAAGCGTGGCACGAGCCGATTCGGGACTCCCCGAGCAGATTTCGGAGAAAATTATTCAACTGATCCTGGATGAGCATCTTGAGCAAGGCGACCGCCTGCCCAAGGAGGCTGTGCTCGTCGAGCGCCTGGGTGCTGGCAGGAGCACCGTACGCGAGGCTATGAAGCTGCTGCAGTCACGCAACATCGTGCGCATTAAGCAGGGCTCGGGCACCTATGTGGCGTCAAACCCCGGCGTTGCCGACGACCCGCTGGGCTTTACCTTTATCGACGACAAGCAGCGTCTGGCGCGCGACCTACTCGAAGTTCGCTTTATGATCGAGCCGCAGATGGCCAGCATGGCCGCAGAGCACGCGACCGACGATCAAATCATCTGCATCAAAGAGCTCTGCGACGAATCCGAGCGCCTGGCCGAGGCCGGTGAGGATTACTCCGCCGCCGACACCGCGTTCCACAATGCCATTGCCGAGAGCTCCGGAAACCTCGTCGTTCCCCGCCTGATGGGCGTGCTCAAGGCATCTGTCCCCCTGTTTATTGACGTGACCGGCAAAAAGCTGGTTGAGGAAACCATCCGCACCCACCGCGGCGTGGCCGACGCCATCGCCGCGCGCAATCCCACCGCAGCGCACGACGCGATGTACCTGCATCTGGTGTACAACCGCAACATGATCGCAGAGGGAGCGCAGGAACAGAGCAAATAGACATCCGCACGGCAAGGGCGAGACTACCGTTCGCCTTTTAAAAGTGAACGTTCACCTGATTTTAGGGAATAAGGGGTGGCTATTACGCCGCTTCACCTATACTGACCTTGTATGAAAAGCAAGACTTATATAGATGAACGTTTCTTTTGAAAGGATCGCTATGTCTGATCTTATGGACAGCTTCCGTCTGGACGGCAAGGTCGCACTGGTGACCGGCGCCACCTACGGCATTGGCATGGCCATTGCCGAGGCGCTCGGAGAGGCCGGCGCCAAGATCGCCTTTAACGCCCGTCACGCCGACAAAGTCGCCGAAGCCGAGAAGCACTACCGTGAGCTGGGCTTTGACGCTCACGGCTATGTTGCCGACGTCACCGACGAGACTGTCGTCGCCGAGCTCATCGCCAAGATCGAGGCCGACTTTGGCACCACGCCCGACATCCTGGTCAACAACGCCGGCGTCATCCAGCGTACCCCGATGCTCGACATGAGCGCCGAGGACTTCCGCCGCGTCGTCGATATTGACCTCAACGCACCGTTTATCGTGTCCAAGGCCTGCCTGCCCGGCATGATCGCCAAGGGCCACGGCAAGATCATCAACATCTGCTCGATGATGAGCGAGCTGGGCCGCGAGACCATCGCCGGCTATGCCGCGGCCAAGGGCGGACTCAAGATGCTCACCAAGAACATCTGCTCGGAGTTTGGCGAGGCCAATATCCAGTGCAACGGCATTGGACCTGGCTACATCGCCACGCCGCAGACCGCACCGCTGCGCGAGACGCAGCCCGACGGCAGCCGCCACCCGTTTGACCAGTTCATCATTGCCAAGACGCCGGCCGCCCGTTGGGGCACGCCCGAGGATCTGAAGGGCCCCGCCGTGTTCTTGGCTTCCGACGCGTCGAACTTCGTCAACGGCCACATCCTCTACGTCGACGGCGGCATCCTCGCATACATTGGAAAGCAGCCTCAATAAGCGTCACCGCAACTGCCCACATCAGGTTTCATCCACTCGTTTTTCATTTGAGTTGCGGTGAGATAAGGATTGGTTTTGGCTTCTATCAGGCAAAACAGTCCGTATTCCACCGCAAGTTAGAAATAGGAAGGTAATTCGCAATGAAAATCGCTCTGATCAACGAAAACTCTCAGAACTCCAAGAACCCTATGATCGAGGCTGCCCTTAAGAAGGTTGTCGAGCCCATGGGCCACACCGTCTTTAACTATGGCATGTATGCCGACGCCGACTCCAAGCCCCTCACCTATGTGCAGAACGGCATCCTGACCGCCGTGCTGCTCAACTCCGGCGCTGCCGACTACGTCGTGACCGGCTGTGGCACCGGCGAGGGCGCCATGCTCGCCTGCAACTCCTTCCCCGGCGTGCTGTGCGGCCATGTTGCCGACCCGCTCGATGCCTACACCTTTGCCCAGGTCAACGACGGTAACGCTGTCGCCATGCCCTTCGCCCTTAAGAACGGCTGGGGCCAGGAGCTCAACCTCGAGTACACCTTTGAGAAGCTCTTTGGCTTTGGTTCGGGCAACGGCTATCCTGCCGAGCGTGTTGAGCCCGAGCAGCGCAACAAGAAGATCCTCGACGGCGTGCGCGCTGTGACTATGCGTCCGCTCGTCGACGTTCTGGGCGAGATCGATCAGGACCTGGTGAAGGGCGCACTTGCCGGCGAACACTTCCAGGAGTACTTCTTTGCCAACGCAACCGACGAGGCCATCATCGCCAAGGTCAAGGAGATCCTGGGCCTCTAATCGCACGACTCATTGCAGCTAACGCAAGCGGCGGTCGTCCCATGTACGGGACGACCGCCGCTTTTTGCTATCTACCGACTGACGCCGCGGGGATAGGCCTCACATGCACCAAGGGGTTGACTAGAGCTCGCAAGCAACCTTGTAGCCATCGCCGATGGCGTCGCGGATGTTGCCGCACTTGTTGGCATCGCCCAACACGTGGGTGGTAACGCCGGCTGCAGCAAGGTCGTCGGCCAACTTGGTATTGGGACGATAGCCCATGGCAAGTACCAGCGTATCGGCATCGGCGATGGTGTGGATCTCGCCGTCCTTTTCGTAGCTGATGGCATCCTCGGTAATCTCGGTCACCTTGGCCTCGGTCAGCACGTGAACGCCCTTGGAGAGCATGCGCGTGATGAGCACCGCGCGACCGGCGCCGCCCTCGTTGGCGGCGAGCGTCTTGGTCATCTCGATGACGGTGACGTCGCGATTGGCCGGCGACAGATCGTTGACCAACGGGGCCAGGTAGTCGGCCGTCTCGCAACCGACGGTGCCGCCGCCCACGATGACAATCTTCTTGCCCGGGAAAGCCTTGCCGCCCAACAGGTCGTCAGCCGTCATGACCTGCTTAAATCCCTGCATGAAGGCCGGGGCGATGGGCTCGGCGCCATAAGCCAGGACGACCTCGTAGCCGGCGTAGTCACGCTGAATGTCCTCGGCAGTAAGCTCGGTGCCAAATACGCACTTCACGCCGACCTCGGCCAGGCGACGGTACTGATACTTGATCACGCGGGTGAGTTCCTGCTTTGCCGGCGGAACGGCCGCGATGCGCATCTCGCCACCCGGCTCGTCCTGCTTATCCACGAGCACTACGTTGTGGCCGCGCTTGGCAGCAATGTAGGCTGCCTCCATGCCCGCAGGACCAGCGCCCACAACCAGCACGTTCTTAGCCTCGGCGGCAGGCTCGTAGCCGGCCTCGTCGCGCTCAACATCGGGATTGACGGTGCAGGAGATGCGCTTGCCAAACATAATGCCGTTCAGGCAGCGCAGGCAGCCGATGCAGGGGCGGATGTCGTCGGCGTTGCCGGCAGCGGCCTTATTGCAGAACTCGGCATCGCACAGATTGGCGCGGCCCATCATGCAGATGTCGGCAGCGCCGTCCTCGATCAGCTCCTCGGCGATCCAGGCCTCGTTGATGCGGCCGACCGTGGCAACGGGAATGTTCACGTGCTTCTTAATCTCACGCGAGCAGGCGGCGTGCGAGGCCTGCTGCGTACCGGCGGCGGGAATCGCGGAGCCGCGCTTGATGGTGGTGCCGCCCGACACATGAATCATGTCGACGCCGGCCTTCTCCAGGCGACGTGAGACGTAAATCATGTCGTTGAGGGTCAGGCCGCCATCGGTGTACTCGTCGCCCGAGATGCGGACGTCGATGATAAAGTCCTTGCCGCAGCGCTCGCGAATCTCGGCGATGACCTCGAGCAAGAAGCGCATGCGGGCGTCGAGCGAGCCGCCGTACTCATCGGTACGCTTGTTGTAGAGCGGGGTCAAAAAGCCGCCAAGCATGCCGTGGGCATGCGCCGCATGGACCTCGACGCCATCGACGCCAGCCTTTTGCATACGCACGGCGGCGTCGCCAAACTGATGCGTGAGCTCGTGAATCTCGTCGACCGTGATAGGACGCGGTGCCTCACGGGCATAGGACGGTCCCACGAAGGACGGAGCGATCAGGCGCGGCGTGCCCGGAATGTTAAAGGCCATGTAGGCGGGGTGAAAGAGCTGCGGCATGATCTTGCAGCCATACTCATGCACGGCGGCGGCGAGCTTTTCCCAGCCAGGGATAAACGTGTCGTCGTAGCAGCACATGTCACCCGGCAGATAGGTATAGGTGGGCTCGACCGTCACGACCTCGGTGATGATGAGGCCCACGCCGCCCTTGGCGCGGGCACGGTAATGATCGACCAAATCGTCGGTCACATAGCCATGATCGGCCAGGTTGGTGGACACCGGCGGCATAAAGACGCGGTTCTTGACCTCGGTCGTACCGACCTTGATCGGGCTAAAGAGCATCGGATAGGCGGAGGACTCCATACAGGCTTCCTTTCGTTTGAGCCGCTCGGCGGCAGTTGCTAACGTACCTATTGTATCAGCAACCGCCGCATCCGCAGTCATACATGCCCAAAAGCCGGTCGGCTAATGAATACCGCGGCCCAAGTCTTCGGCGATTTTGTCCACGCCCTTAAGTGCGGCGCACGCCTTTTTGTTGGAGCAATGCCCCGTGCAAACGCCACCCTGAGCGCAGTCGGCGCAGGTGCCCTTGCGGTAGATGCGCACGCACACGGCGACAAACGCAATACCGATAACAGCCAGTACAACAATATCGATAGGTGCCATAGCAA
>USMH01000014.1 GCA_900555745.1 uncultured Collinsella sp. | reverse complement strand
GTTGCAAGGGAGGCACGCCCCATGGTTACAGAAAAGTCTTCTTCGCGTTCATGGATGTCCGATGCCGCGATCTATCAGATCTACCCGCGCTCGTTTAAGGATTCGACTGGTTCGGGTCTGGGCGATATCGCGGGCATTACCCAGCAGATGGACTATCTTGAGCGGCTGGGTATCGAGGCCATCTGGCTGAGCCCGTTTTACCCATCGCCTCTTGTCGATGGTGGCTATGATGTGGCGGACTACTGCGATGTCGACCCACGTCTCGGCTCGCTTGACGACTTCGATGACATGATCGCTGCGGCTCACGCGCGCGGCATCAAGGTCATCGTCGACATCGTGCCCAACCATTCATCCAGCCAGCACCCCTGGTTCAAAGCCGCTCTTGCCGCCGGCCCCGGATCGCCCGAGCGCGCCCGTTATATCTTCCGCGATGGTCGCGGCGAGCATGGCGAGCTGCCTCCCACCAATTGGAATGCCAACTTTGGCGGCCCCGCATGGACGCGTGTTGCGGACGGTCAGTGGTATCTGCACATGTTTACGCCCGAGCAGCCGGACTTTGACTGGTCATGCCCTGAGGTTCACGCGCTCTTTTGCGACGTCCTGGCGTTTTGGAGCGATCGAGGCATCGACGGCTTTCGCATTGATGTGGCGCAGGGTCTCGCCAAGGATCTCGACCGCGATGACCTCGACCGGTGGCATCTCGCCGAGGGCGATGACATGGTTGACGACGGCACCCATCCGCTGTGGGACCGCAATGAGGTCCACGAGATCTATCGCGAGTGGCGCCGCGTGTTCGACCGCTATAATCCGCCGCGCAGTGCCGTTGCCGAGGCGTGGGTGCTGCCCGAGCGCCAGTATCTCTACGCGCGTCCCAGCGAGCTTGGCCAGACATTCAACTTTGAGTTTGCCAAGGCCGCTTGGACCTATGATGACATGCACACTGCAATCGAGAAGGGCTTGAAGGCAGCCGTCGAATCCGATTCCGCCTCGACTTGGGTACTCTCCAACCACGACGTGCCGCGCGTGGCGACACGCTATGCCCTGCCGCAAATCAAGGCGACGCGCTACCACCAGATTGCGCTCGACTGGCTCTTACGTGACGGGTCGTCTTATGACGAGGACCGTGAACTCGGCGAGCGCCGCGCGCGGGCGGCCCTTTTGCTTGAACTGGCGCTTCCGGGCTCGGCATACGTGTATCAGGGTGAGGAGCTCGGCCTTTTTGAGGTGGCTGATATCCCGTGGGCTGCACTCGAAGACCCTACTGCGACCAATACGCACGGACCGAAGCGTGAGAAGGGGCGCGACGGCTGTCGTGTGCCCCTGCCGTGGGTGGCGTCGGACGATCCCGCGCATGGCGGATCGTTTGGGTTTTCGCCGGCAGACGCCGATGCAGCGCCCCATCTGCCGCAGCCTGCATGGTTTTCCGATTATGCTGCCGATAGGGAAGAAGTGGACCCGACATCGATGCTTGCGCTCTATCGTGACGCCCTCTGGCTGCGGCGCAAGCTGCGCGGGTGCGCCAACGATCTTGCGTGGCTCGATCTTGACGGGCGCACCGGTCTTGCGGATGGTGCCGAGGGCGCTGAGGGCGGCGTCATCGCCTATCGCCGCGACAACGGCTGGGCGTGTGTGACGAACTTCGGTGCAGCACCTGTGGAGCTGCCGGCGGGCAGGGTCCTGCTCACCTCATCACCGCTTGCAGACGGCAGGCTCGCGCAGGACAGCTCCGCCTGGATCATGCTCGGTGAGATGTAGGGGCCTCTTGCGGCGAGTTTGCGTTTGCCTGCGCCTTCCGTGGTGGCTGATGTCTACATGAGGTTCGCGAGGGCGTCGCAAAAAACTTTTCAAAAAAGTTCTTGCATTTGGATGGATCATCCCGTATATTAAATCCTCGCAGGCGGACATGGCTCAGTTGGTAGAGCACAACCTTGCCAAGGTTGGGGTCGCGGGTTCGAGCCCCGTTGTCCGCTCCATTTGGGCGTTTAGCTCAGGGGGAGAGCGCTTCCCTGACACGGAAGAGGTCAGAAGTTCAAATCTTCTAACGCCCACCAAATGTTCGCAGCTCAGAGGCTATGTCCTCTGGGCTGTTTTGTTTTGCCACCAAGCACGCCGCCAAATAAGCCACCAAATATTGATCCAAGGTCTGTACGCGATGGTCTTCGCATCCCGTAGAGGTGCCGGCAGATTGCATACGTCCTGGCCGATCGTGACCGCAACATGTTGGTCAAGCACAATCTTTTGGATTCTTTTGGCGTGAGCGGCTTGGTTTTGGTAGGATTTGTCAGCGGCTTGACTAAGGGGGTTTTATAACTGCCATGCAGGTAGCCGTGTTGGTAACGTTTTACCGACTTGCCAAGAACCCCTCATTTTTAATGCGTCTGCAAAATGACTAATTGCTTTGACCTGCTGAAACACTATATGTTGTGTTTGACCTAAAAAAAGAATACAGGATATAGATGCGTCTTTGTCGTATGATAGATGGCGGACAGAGAACGAAGACCTTAACTGCCTCTTTTGAACGTGTCCTTGAGCCGCTTGATCGGCTCCAGGGAATGTCCGCATGGAGGCTTATGGTTTATCGAGAACACAGATTGCGCGACGGCGCCGCAAGACAGGGGCAAGCCCTGCCGGGTATCGTTTGGCTCTGAAGCGCGATGAGGCTACGATGCGAAAGAGGCAAGAGGATGAAGATCATCAAGCGCAGCGGCACCGAGGTTGTCTTTGACATCGATAAGATCGTCAATGCCATCCGCGCCGCAAACTTGGAGGTCGAGGAGAGCTCTCGTCTTACCGACCGCCAGGTGGTTTACGCGGCACAAAACGTCGCCGAGGCATGCGAGAACGCGGGCCACACCGTGTCGGTCGAGGAGATTCAGGATCTGGTCGAGGACGAGATTATGCGTCTCGACTGCTACGAGGTCGCTCGCCATTACATCATCTATCGCTATGTTCAGAGCCTGAAGCGCCAGAAGAACACGACCGACGACAAGATTCTGTCGCTGATTGAGTGCAACAACGAAGAGGTCAAGCAGGAGAACTCCAACAAGAACCCGACCGTCAATTCCGTTCAGCGTGACTACATGGCCGGCGAGATCTCCAAGGACCTGACTCAGCGTGTGTTGCTGCCCCAGGAGATTGTGGATGCCCACAATGAGGGTCTGATTCACTTCCATGATTCGGACTACTTTGCCCAGCACATGCATAACTGCGACCTGGTGAACCTGGAGGATATGCTCCAGAACGGTACTGTTATCTCGGGTACGCTGATTGAGAAGCCGCACAGCTTCTCGACCGCCTGCAACATCGCGACGCAGATCATCGCCCAGGTTGCTTCCTCCCAGTACGGTGGCCAGTCGATTTCGCTGACCCATCTTGCCCCGTTCGTCGAGGTGAGCCGTCAAAAGATTCGCGGCGAGGTCGCCCGCGAGCTCGAGGAGCTCGGCGTTTCCGCATCTCTCGAAAAGGTCCGCGAGGTTGTTGAGGACCGTCTGCGTGACGAGATCCGTCGCGGCGTTCAGACGATTCAGTATCAGGTCGTGACCCTTATGACCACCAACGGCCAGGCGCCGTTCGTGACGGTCTTTATGTATCTTAACGAGGCCCGTACGCCTCAGGAGAAGCACGACCTTGCCATGATCGTGGAGGAGACGCTTCGCCAGCGCTACGAGGGCGTTAAGAACGAGGCCGGCGTTTGGATTACCCCGGCATTCCCCAAGCTTATCTATGTACTCGAGGACGATAACGTTCACGAGGATTCCCCGTACTTCTACCTGACCCAGCTGGCTGCCAAGTGCACCGCCAAGCGCATGGTTCCCGACTACATCTCCGAGAAGAAGATGCGCGAGCTCAAGCTGTCGAAGGGCGAGACCGCGGGCAACGGCGACTGCTATACCTGCATGGGTTGCCGTAGCTTCCTGACGCCCGACCGCTCCGGTAACGGATTTAACAACGTGGCCAACGCGCTGAACTATGACCCGAACAAGCCCAAGTACTACGGTCGCTTTAACCAGGGCGTTGTGACCATCAACCTGCCCGATGTCGCGCTGAGCTCGCATCAGGACATGGACAAGTTCTGGAAGATCTTCGACGAGCGCCTTGAGCTGTGCCACCGCGCCCTGCTGTGCCGCCATGAGCGTCTGATGGGCACGCTTTCTGACGCCGCACCGATTCTTTGGCAGTACGGTGCTCTCGCCCGTCTGAAGAAGGGCGAGACGATCGACAAGCTGCTCGTGGGCGGTTACTCCACCATTAGTCTGGGTTATGCCGGCCTGTATGAGTGCGTTAAGTACATGACGGGCCACAGCCACACCGAGAAGGAAGGCACGCCGTTTGCCATGGCCGTCATGCAGCGCATGAACGACAAGTGCGCGGAGTGGAAGGCTGCGAGCGACATCGATTTCTCGCTGTACGGCACGCCGTTGGAGTCGACGACCTACAAGTTCGCCAAGTGCCTGCAGCGCCGTTTTGGCATCATCCCGGGCGTGACGGACAAGGGCTACATCACCAACAGCTACCACGTCCACGTGTCCGAGGAGATCGACGCATTCGACAAACTCAAGTTTGAGGGCATGTTCCAGCAGCTTTCGCCGGGCGGTGCCATCTCCTACGTCGAGGTTCCCAACATGCAGGACAACCTCAAGGCTGTCATTCGCGTGATGCAGTACATCTACGACAACATCATGTACGCCGAGCTCAACACCAAGAGCGACTACTGCCAGGTGTGCGGCTACGACGGTGAGATCAAGATTGTCGAGGATGACGGCAAGCTGGTGTGGGAGTGCCCTAACTGCGGCAACCGCGATCAGGAGAAGATGAACGTCGCCCGTCGTACGTGCGGCTACATCGGTACCCAGTTCTGGAACCAGGGTCGAACCGAGGAGATCCGCGACCGCGTGCTGCATCTCTAATACCGCTCCGGGGCTGAGCCGGGAGGGCCGCTTGGGCATTTGCTCGCTATTTCGGACAGTCCTGCGCAAGACGAAGGCCACATTAAGTGGCCTTCTTTGCGTGCGGAACTCATATCGAGCAAAAGCCCAAGCGGCCCTCTCGGTTCAGCCAAGTTGACGTAGTTGAGATGTAGCATGCGGCCTGCTCACTCCTCGAAGTTCTTAGCGGAAATGAGTTGACTTGCAACAACGCTTTGCTTGCGATGGCGGTTGAGCTGCAACAAAGTTTTTATTGGACCTCGAACCCTATACTCGATGTTCGCTTCGTTCATTGAGTTACCCTTTGCATGAGGCCGGGACATATCGTCCCGCCCGCAGTTTCGCAGGCCGCAGGCCGAGAATGTTTGAGGACGGGATGATATGTCCCGGCCTCCCGGGAGAGTTACCTATGAACTACGCGAATATTAAGTATTTCGACATTGCTGATGGGGAAGGCGTTCGTACTTCTCTGTTTGTGAGCGGGTGCCGTCGTGGGTGCAAGAACTGCTTTAACTCTGTCGCGTGGGACTTTGCTGCGGGTGAGCCGTTCGATCGTGCCGTCGAGGACAAGATTATCGAGAGCCTCGACCATCCCTTTATCGATGGCCTGACGATTCTGGGCGGCGAGCCTATGGAGCCCGAGAATCAGGCGGGGCTTGTTGACTTTATCGAACGCGTGCGTGCGGCCTATCCCGCGGGGTCGGGCAAGACCATTTGGTGCTTTACCGGCGACGTGCTCGAGGAGCTTATGCCGGGTGGTCGTCACCATACCGAGGTGACGGACCGTATCCTTGCCTGCCTCGACATGTTGGTGGACGGCCCGTTCGTTCAGGATCTGTACGATATCTCGTTGCGCTTTAGGGGCTCGAGCAATCAGCGCGTGATTGATATGAACGCCACGCGCGCCCGTGCTGTGCGCGAGGGCGTTGCGCTTTGCGACGCTGTGGAGCTTTGGCGGGACGATCCGGTCTATTCGACCCATACTATGTAGCTTGTGGCCGATGCCAAAGGGCGTGGTACCATAGCGCGAACGCAAAATCGGAAAAGTGAGGCCCAGATGGTCGATCAGGAAAAAGTCGAGACCGCCATTAAGCTGTTGCTTGAGGGCATAGGCGAGGACCCAACTCGTGAGGGCCTGCTGGAGACCCCGGCTCGCGTTGCCCGTATGTATGGTGAGATCGCCGGCGGTATGGACCAGAGTGCCGAGGAGCACCTGTCCAAAACCTTTGCCGTCGCTTCGAACGATTTGGTTATCGAGCGCGACATCACGTTCTACTCGCTGTGCGAGCACCATCTGCTGCCGTTTTATGGCAAGGCCGCCATTGGCTATATCCCTAACGGTCGGGTGGCTGGGCTTTCCAAACTCGCCCGCACGGTTGAGGTTTATGCCCGCCGTCTGCAGCTGCAGGAGCAGCTGTGTGCGCAGGTTGCCGACGCTCTCATGGATTATCTCGCTCCCCAGGGAGCGATTGTGCTCATGGAAGCCGAGCATATGTGCATGACCATGCGCGGCGTGCAAAAGCCCGGCACCAAGACCGTGACGCTCGCTCGCCGCGGCGTCTTTGAGGCCGATCCGGCGCTCGAGGAGCGGTTCTTTAGGATGCTGGGCCGTTAGCATGAGGGTCGTCAACGACTTTACATCGAAGACCGATGAGGGGACGTCGCGTCGCGGCTTTATGGCTTCGGGCTTGGCTCCCTTTGGTGCCATGCCTCGCATTGATTACATTTGCGCCAACGGGCTGTTCCGGCGGCACCTGGGTAACATTGCACAGTTGGAATCGGGGCGCATCTTCTGCCGCCACGGTATTGACCATCTTCTCGATGTCGCTCGCATTATGTGGATCAAGAATCTCGAGGAACAGCTCGAATTTGACCGTGAGGTCATCTACGCCACGGCACTTCTTCACGATATCGGCAAAGATGAACAGTATGAATCGGGTATATCCCATGATGTTGCAAGCGAACGCGTCGCTGATGCGATTCTCGGCGGCATGCCCGATGATGTGGCGTTTGAGCCGGCCGATGCCGCAGCCATTAAGACGGCCATTCTGGGCCATCGAAAGCTGCGTGTGAACAGCCAACCGCTTGAGCGTCTGCTCTATGCAGCCGACAAAGCGTCGCGCGCCTGCTTTGCATGCCCCGCGCGCAATGCTTGCAACTGGAGCGATGATAAAAAGAACCTGTCGATTCGCGTGTAGTTAGTTTGCGCGGTCGGGGTTCTAAACGAAGGAGACGATCGCGATGAGCAACAAGAAACTGCCCGAGAATGCAACCAAGACTGAAGGCGCCGAGCTCGCCCGCCGTGGAAGGGGCGAAATATCCACCGCAACGGCGGTTCCCCACGTGAGCTATGACGATCTGCGCCATGCTGACCGCATTACTATCGACGGTCTCGAGGTCTTTGCCAACCACGGCGTGTATCCCGAAGAGAACGCGCTGGGCCAGAAGTTCATCGTGTCCTTGGTGCTCTATGTCGACCTGCGTGCAGCGGGGGAGCACGATAACCTGGACGCTTCGATTGACTACGGCTCGGTGTGCCACGATGTCGATGGCTATCTGCGCGAGCATACGTTTAAACTCATCGAGGCGGCAGCCGAGGGTGTGGCCCAGATGCTGCTGCGTCGTTACCCCTTGCTGCTTGGCGTGCGTGTTAAGCTCGATAAGCCTTGGGCTCCCGTCGGTCTTCCCCTGGCAAGCTGCGGCGTCGAGATCGAGCGCGTGCGCTAGTCGACGCTAGAGCTTGTTGAGGGGCGGCTGCTTGAGCCGCTGCGACAGAGCTCTATTGTTGGGGCAGTATGTGTCGAGCAGGACGTGGAACCGCTGGTTGTGGCTCGGCTCGAGCAGGTGGACGAGCTCGTGGGCGACAACCATGTCAAGGCACTCGACTGGGTAGGCGGCGAGCTCGCGCGCGATGCGAATGGCGCCGGTTTTGGGCGTGCAGGAACCCCAGCGCGTCTTCATGCTGCGTACGGAAACGCGGGAAACGGCGACACCCATTGCGATTTCGTATGCATGCACCATATCGCGCAGCTCCGTGGTGACCTCGGAGGCATAGAGCTGGTCGATGTGGGCTTGGAGCTCATCGGACGTTAGGTCGTCGAGGATTGCGTGCCGCTTGGCCTGTAGGCCTTCGTCCGATTCATCGGTACCCATAAAACTTGCGAAGGTGGCCTGCTTGGGTCGCGGTGCGGGTGATGCAAAGTTGTGATCGAGTGCGTCCTGTACCGTGATGGGCTTGCCCCAAAGTGCAATGATGGACGAGGGACTGAGCGGCTCTCGCACTGTCGCCTGACGTTGCTCACGCTGGGCAAGTCGGCTGATAATCCAGGCGCTGTTGTGCTTCACAAACGCTTCGATACGCTCGCGGCTGGCGCCGAGCGGTGCGCTGGCGTGGACCTCACCGCTCGATGTGACGCGTAGGTTGAAGTTCTTGACGCACTTTTTGGTAACGACGACGGGGATGGATGTGCCATCCGGTCGGGATACGGTAATCGTAAATTGCTGCGTCAAAAGCGGTCCTTCAGATTGCGGACGGGCCGGCATGTCGACCGTTCGGCATACCGGCCCGCTCAAGGGATGTGAAATTAATAACGCTCAAAGAAGGCAAGCGCGTTGTCGCTGCAGAGCTTCTGCATCACGGTCTTGCCAAAATGTTTGGAGAGCATGTTCTGGAATTCGGGCATCTTGCTGGCATCGGAGAGGAAAGCGGGCACCGTGGCGCCGTCCCAGTCGCCGCCGAGCGCGATGACGTCCTCGCCGCCCAGGTCGAGCCAGTGCTCGATATGTGCCGCCAGCTGGTCGAAGGTGACGTCTGCGGCGGTCTTGTCGGTTGCGTCGTTGGATAGGAACTCGCTGCAGTAGTTGAGGCCGACGATACCGCCCATGTCGCGAATGGTGCGGAACTGGTCGTCGGTGAGGTTGCGCTTGACGCCGCAAACCGTACGGGAGTTGGAGTGGCTGGCGACGAAGGGGCGCGTGGCGTGGGCGACAACCTCGTCAAAGCACTCATCGTTGAGGTGAGAGACGTCGAGCACCATACCGGCGTGCTCCATCTGCGTAAGTGCCTCGATGCCGGCGGCGGTGAGGCCGGCGTGGGTATCGTGCCCGCTCGCGAGCGGTCCCTGCGCGTTCCAGCTGAGTGACGACATAAGCACGCCCAAGCTCTTGAGCACCTCGATCAGCGCGGGGTCCTCGGCAAAGAACGTGGCGTTTTCGATGGTGTGGATGCAAGCGACCTTGCCGTCCTTGAGCGCGGGGCGAATGTCTGCGGCGCTGCGTACGTTGACCATGCGGTCGTGGTTGAGCATTGCCTGGCCGCTCATGTGCGCCATGATCTGCGCCTGGAAGCGCGCAGCGTGGGCGGTGGGAATCTCGTCGGGGACAAACGTGGCGAAGCACTGTGCCCACGGCGTGTTGCCGATCTTTGCGAGCGAGATGGCACAGGCGTTGCCCTCGATGAGATCGAAATCTTGCGGATGCGTTTCGTCGCCGGGGAAATAACCGTCGGTGCCGGCGGTAAAGCGCAGGTCGAGATCGAGTGTGGCCCAGCCGATGCGGTCAGCGGTGTCGCAGTGTAGGTCAAATACGGGATATGCCATGGTTCCTCCGGTTGCAGCGTTTCTTTGCAAACTGTCATTGAATTGTATGACTAGGGTATAGTTAGCGCCATATGTTCATGGCGGCCCGCGTTGTGCGCCGCCCTTATTACGGAGGTTACCATGTCCAACCAGGGCAAGAAGGTCAAGACCCATTATCGCGGCACGCTCGATGACGGCACGCAGTTCGATAGCTCCTACGATCGCGGCGAGCCGCTGGAGTTCACCTGCGGCGCCGGTCAGATGATCAAGGGCTTCGACGCCGCTGTTGTCGACATGCAGGTGGGCGAGAAGAAGACCGTGCACATTCCTGCTGCCGATGCCTACGGCGAGCACAATCCCGAGATGGTTCTGACCTTCCCGGCCGAGCAGGTTCCCAACATCAAGCAGATCGAGAAGGGCATGAAGCTCTTCCTGTCCACGCCGAGCGGCATGCCTGTCCCCGCCGTCGTCATTGACGTGACGCCCGAGGCCGTGACGCTCGACGCCAACCACGAGCTTGCCGGCAAGGACCTCAACTTTGATATCGAGCTCGTCGAGGTCGAGGGTTAGAGCATGCCTGAACGCTTGGTTTCGACGACATGCTTGGGAAATCTCAACGATCCGTCCTATGAACTCCTGCTTCGCCGGAAGTTGGGCGGCGTCTTTGAAGTTGACGAGCTACCGCTCGATTGGGACCAGGCTGATGTATGCGCGTTTGTGGGCGTGACGGAGCTGGGGCGCACGATCGATGTTCGGCTGGATGCTACCGACGGTGGTCGTCTTGCCGACGGCGACGTGCTCGCCATCGACCGTTCGGGCGTGGTGCCCGTGGCGGTTGTCGTGCGCCTGCGCAGCGCCGAGGTTTATTTGGTCGAAGTCGACCGCATGGATCCGATTGCGCTCGCGCATGCGTGCTGGGAGATCGGCAACATGCATGCGCCGCTCTTCCGAGGCGACTCGGACGAGCATACCGTGCGCATGTATACGCCGGTGCAGCCTGTTTTGGGCCGCATGCTCCGGGGTGTCGAGGGTGTTCGGCTCTCGGTGGTTGCCCGTGAACTCGATGCGGACCGGCGCTTTGCGTCGAGTGCGGCGGAGGTCGTCGTGAGCATGGCTCCCGACTTTACCATCGTAAAAAAGACGCGCGGCTAAGCACGCGTATGCGCAAGACGGGCTTTGAGGGGCGACCAATCAAGGTCCGTCTTGCTGTTGATAGGAGGCTTTGGGGAAGCGTATGGGTCTTGAGGGAATCAAGCTGATTGCATGCGATTTGGACGGCACGTTGCTGCATCCGGGGGAGCGCGAGCCGCGTTCCGAGGCCTTTGAGCTCATTGATGAGCTGCATCGTCGCGGTATTGTGTTTATGCCGGCGAGCGGCCGTCAATATGCGAGCTTGCGCCATCTGTTTGCCCCGGTGGCCGATGAGCTCGCCTATGTATGCGAAAGCGGAGCCCTGGTCATGAGCGAGGGGCGTGCCGTTGTCAAGCGTTCCATGGAGCGTAGCCTTGCTATGGATATCGCGAATGCTGTGGTTGCGTACCCCCGTGCCGACGTGACCCTTTCGTGTGAGGGGCACCTCTACACCATGAGCGGCAACGATGCGTTCGTCGACCATTTGCGCTATGAGGTCCACTGCGATGTGGCGGTGGTCGACCGTCCCGAGGACATCGACGAGGACGTCATTAAGATTGCCTTCCAGACGCCCGAGGTGGATCAGCCGGCGGCGCTGGAGCATTTTGAGCGCCTCTTTAGCGACCGTGTCGACGTGATGACGTCGGGAACCGAATGGACGGACTTTATCGGTTTCGGTTCGGGCAAGGGCTCCGCGCTTGCCGATTACGGTCGTGCCCTGGGGATTTCGCCCGATGAGATGATGGCGTTTGGCGACAATGAGAACGATCGCGACATGCTCAACGTCGTGGGCCATCCCTATCTGATGGAGAGCTGCAATCCCAGCATGCGCGGCATTAATGACCGCGTCCGCTATGTGCACACGGTCGAAGAAGAACTGCGTCGCCTGCTTGTCGAGTAGGTTTTCGGGACATGCCTGGAAATGTGCTGCTTGCTGTAGCGGATGGGCAAGTAGATTTGCGGGCATGTTCCAAACATCTACCGACAGTCGGGGCAGAGACCCTCGAAGATGGTGTAGTGCGACGTGACGTGCCAGCCGATTTGCTCGGACGCTTTGGCGTCGAGCTGGGCATCGAAGGGGAGCGGTACGTCGATGACGCGGCTGCACGAGGTGCAGATGATATGTGCGTGCGGCTCGATGGTGCGATCGAAGCGACTCCCGCCCGGCGTCTTGATTGAGAGGATTTCTCCGGCATCTGCCAAGAGTTTGAGGTTGCGGTAGACCGTACCGCGGCTGATTTTGTCATCCTGCGCGCGCACGACGTTGTAGATTTCGTCGGCGGTGGGATGGTTATAGCTTTGGCGCACGGCGTCAAGAACCAGCTTTCGCTGCCTGGTATTCCTTCTTTGCACCGCCATGCGCCTCGCCTCTTTTCTATCAACGGTCGTAGGTAAATGATACCGTATTTAGCACACAATACTAATAATGAGGAGTGAAACCGTCTTCATTGGCAAGTGGGGCTCGGGCCTGGGCATCTACAAGGCGAAAACGCGTTCCCATGCGCTTGTAGGAGGCATGAAGTGCCTCGAGATGAGATAGGATGCTTGCCGGAGCTCCCTGTATCTCCATCTCGACTGAGCCGTCTTCCATGTTACGCACCCAGCCGGTGAGTGCGCGTGCCTGCGCGAGGTTGGTGTTGGTAAAGCGAAAACCAACGCCTTGGACTTGCCCCGCCCAGCGCAGGAAATAGCGCAGGGGAGTGTCTTGAGTGGCCTCGTCGCTTGCGAGTACGGTAAGCCTGCGGCGCAACTCGAGCTCGACGCCAGAGGGTTTTTGGGGTTCGCGGCTGCCGCCGGTGACGCCCGAGAAAAGCTTGTCGAAGAAGCCCATCGCTATGCCTGCTTGCCTGCGTCGGCCGGGAAGGTTATGCCGGCCTGCTGGCGCACGGCATCCATGATGCGCAGCGAGACGAGCGTGACATCGCGGTAGTGGCCAAGCTCGTGGCGTCCCGCCGGGGTCTCCCAAATCTCTTCCTTGACGTTATCGATGCCGCCGATGGCGGTGATGAAGTCTGTGAGTTCGTATTCCATAGTGTTGCTCGATTTGGGTAGGTCGAGCACGCGGCCGTTGTCGCCCTGTTCGCGCGGTGCCTCGGTCGCCGAGCCGCGTACGACATCGCCGCGATAGTCGATGCGGACGTTGCGGGGCGTGGACAGATGGTCAATCTGGATAGTGCCACGCTCGCCTTCGATCTGCGAGGGTAGTAGGTCATTCGTAATTTTGGAGTGCGCGAGCTCGACGGAGATACGGCCACCGCCGTAGCTGGCGAGGATGGAACCGCAGCCATCGATGGGGCCGTGCGTGAGCTGTCGCGTGGTGGGGTCGAGCAGAGTAGCCATGCTCGTAAGGCCGGAGGGCATGCCGAAAATCTCGACCATGGGCTCGACGGTGTAGACGCCAAT
>USMH01000013.1 GCA_900555745.1 uncultured Collinsella sp. | reverse complement strand
ACCCGACAACGGTGCCGTGCTTCATTTTGGCTATTGCGACGGGGCGTTTTCGCTCCTTGATTGGTAACGAACGAAAGGACCCCTATGAATAAAGACCTGTATCTGGTTCGTCATGGACAGACGATATTTAACCTTAAGCGCATTATTCAGGGCTGGAGTGACTCGCCGCTTACGCAGTTGGGATGCGACCAGGCGGCGCGTGCCGGCATGTTTTTGCGTGCGCGCGGCATTGAACCCGATCATGCCTACACCTCCACACTTCATCGCACCGAGCAGACTATCGCCAACCTGTGGCCGGGCTTGGCGTACGAGCGCCTGGATGGCCTGCGCGAGTGGTTCTTTGGCGACTTTGAGGCCGAGCGCGTGATGCTTATGCCCGAGCGCCCGTGGCGCGATTTCTATCGCCAGTTTGGCGGCGAGGGCCAGATGCAGGTGCGCGAGCGCATGGTGGCGACGCTGACCGATCTTATGCGACGCCCGGACCACGAGTGCGTGCTCGCGGTGAGCCACGGATCGGCCATCAAGGAGTTCATGGACCATACCAAGGGTGCGGCGGCCGACGAGCGCGATCGCGTGCCGGGCAACTGCTCGGTGCTGCACTTTGCGTTTGATGATGCGACCGATACGTTTGAACTGATTGAGATTTTTACGCAGGAAGACTACGCGCGCGAGCTGGGGCTAGAGCCGCTCGTGGCTGCCGCGGGTCCGCAGCGCGGGTAGCGCGGGCGTGGCGACGCGGATCGCCGGCATAACTTCTCGACGCAAAAGGGGAGGAGATGCATGTACCTGCTGCATCTCCGCCCCCTGTTTGTTGAGCTGCCGATTTTTGCGCTGGGCGGTCTGGTTTTGCTAGAATCGCGCGACCTGGTGCGTGAGCAGGCCCGTCGGAACCCGCGGCGCATCGCCGCTGACCTGCGCGGCGGGGAAGAGCACAGCTACGGCAAAGTTGAACGGCTCTTTGCCCGTGTAGGTGCCGGCAGCACGGGCATCGTCGGCCAGGAGCTGTGATGCCCCGACTAGTGCGGCAGCGTAGACAGGGTCGTCGGCCAGTGCCGTCTCCGGCGCCTGGTCGAGCATGGCACGGATGGCGCCGACGGCGTCCTCGCGCTTGACCTCCCACACGCGGTGCGTAATGCCCGCGGGGTCGGTGACGGCGTAGAGCGAGGCGCCCTCTTTGGCAGCGCCCAGGATGATGTCCATGACGGGCGACGCCTCGTAGGCGAGCGACACGGGGCGCGGCTGCACCTTGAGCTCGGCGATCGCGCGCGCGGCGGCGGTCGTATCGGCGGCAACCGCGTCGCCGCCCGCTAGCGCACCAACCGGGCAGATCGCCACAACGCCCGTCACGCGCCCCGGCTCTCCGGAGCATTCATACACGTAATACGCTGCACCCGGGTCCTTGAGCATCAGGCCATCGGCAATGGCTCCGCGCAGAGCATCGTTGCCGCTCAGGATGCTGCCCATTGCGGGCAGCGCTTCGAGCACGCGGTCCTGAGCCGGGCGGATGCAGGGAAACGGAAGTGCTTTCATGGGCGGTCCTAACGCACGAGTCGGTTTGTTCGCGGCTTATTATGCCCCAACTTGGCCGCTCGCGTCCCAGAGCACGTTATCGGCGAGCGCGATGAGCACGTTCTGACAACGAACGATATCGGCGTGGGGCACATATTCGTTGGGCTTGTGCGCGAGCGCGAGCGACCCGGGACCGTAGCTCATGCAATTGCGGTTACCTGTCTTGCCGGCAATGACGGCGGTGTCGGTGTAGCCGGTAAAGAAGCCGACGGTCGTGTCCGCGCCCGTCACGTCATCGGCGGCACGCTTGAGCGCTGCTAGAAGGGGAGAGTTTGGGTCGCGCTCGATGGCGGGGCGGTCGCCCGTCACGACGTAGCTGCCGTGGCAACCGGGAACGGCGGCTTCGGCGCTGGCGATGGCCTGCTCTACCATGCGCTTCGCGACGGCCGTATCAGTCGGCGGAGTCAGGCGCATATCGACCCAGACCTTGGCGCGGTCGGGCACGACATAGGGGCGATATCCGCCCTCGATTTGGCCAAACGTGATGGTCGAAGACCCCAGCTCATCGTGCGCGGGCAGCGCCACAAACGCGCGACGGAGCGAACACACGACCTCGGCCATGGCGGCGACGGCATCCGCGCCCTTCCACGGCTGGCTCGCATGCGCCGTCACGCCAGCCATTTCAATCTCGAACCACGTACGCCCCTTGTGCGCCACTTGGATTTGTCCGTCGGTAGGCTCGGTGTCCAGCACCCATTCACGCGGGCCGACCCAGCCAGCATCGATCGCGGCCTCTGAGCCGCGCATAAAATCTTCTTCGTCGACCGAGCAGATGAGCGAAAAGCCGCGGCGGGGCAGCGCGCCATCCGCCACCACGCGCTCGAGCGTATGGACCAGTGCGGCAATGGCGCAGGCCAGGCCACCCTTCATGTCGCAGGCGCCACGGCCATAGAGTTTGTCGTTACGCACAACCGTCCCGAGCGGCGGAATGTCCGCGTCCCAGCCATCGCCCAAGGTAACGGTATCCATGTGGCAGATGTAGACGAGCCGTGGCTCGTCGCTTTGGCCCGGCACGGTGACCATAAGGTTGCGGCGCCCGGGGAGTACTTCGAGCTCTGCAATTTGCACGGCATCGAGTACCGGATGGCTCAGCTGCGCTAACCGTTCCTCAACCAACGCTTTGATATAGCGTTCAATCTCGCCCTCATACGCACCTGGGTCGGAACTGTCGATCCGCACGAGTCCTTGCGTAAGCCGCCAAGCAAAATCTGTATCAACCATAGGCACCTCACAGATAGTTAGGTCAACATACAGATTGTATGCCAAGAAGCGGCTCAGTGCATTTAATGGAGTGCTCACAAAAACGGGGGCGCCTCTCGTGCGAAAGGCGCCCCCGCGGGCATTCAATGTCAGTGACGGGCAGGCCACATGGGGAACTGCCCGTCATATCAGCCGGCGCTATTTGATTACGCGCACGCGATACATCGACGGAATCTGCTTGAGCGCCTCGATGGTGCTGCTATCCAGGTGCTCATCGGTGTCGAACATGGTGTAGGCGTTCTCGCCGGCAGACTCGTTGGTCATACGCTGCACGTTGGCGTTGTCCTTGGCCAGGATTGCCGTGATCTGGCCGATCATGTTGGGCACGTTGGCGTGCAGGCAGGCGATGCGGCTTGCGGCACGCGCCTTGCCCATGCTGCAGGCGGGGTAGTTGACGCTGTGCGCGATGTTGCCGTTCTCCAGGTAATCCTTGAGCTCGCTGATGGCCATGTCGGCGCAGTTGGCCTCGGCCTCGCCTGTGCCGGCGCCCGAGTGCGTGGTGATAAACGTATTGGGCATCTTGACGGTCTTGGGCGTGGCGAAGTCGCAGCTAAACCAGCTGAGCTTGCCTGCACGCAGGGCGTCGCCGACGGCGTCCTCGTCAATGATGGTCTCGCGTGCGTAGTTGATGAGCACAGCGTCGGGTGCCAGCAGGTTAATCTGCTCGTTGCTGATCATGCCGATGGTGTCGGCCTTGCTGGGCACGTGCACGGTGAGGTAGTCGCAGCCGCGGCAGAGGTCCTCGAGCGTGCCCACGCGCTGCACCTCGCGGCTCAGCACCCACGCGTGCTCGACGGAAATGAACGGATCGTAGCCGTAAACGTCCATGCCCAGGTCGACGCAGGCGTTGGCGACCTTGGAGCCTACGTTGCCCAGGCCGATGACGCCGATGCGCTTGCCCTTGAGCTCGCGGCCCACAAAGGCCTTCTTGGCCTTCTCGGCATCGACCTGAATCTCGGGGTCATCGGCGTTGTTGCGCACCCAGTTCATCGACTGCACTACGCCGCGGCTCGAGAGCACCAGCATGCCCAGGACGAGCTCCTTGACGGCGTTGCTGTTGGCGCCGGGGGAGTTAAAGACGACGACGCCCTTCTTGGCGTACTCCTCGACGGGGATGTTGTTGACGCCGGCGCCGCAGCGGGCGATGGCGCGGATGCCCTCGGGCAGCCCGTAGCCGTGCAGGTCGGTCGAGCGCATCAGGATCGCGTCGGCCTCTTCGGCGGTGCTCACAAATTCGTAGCCCTCGCCAAACTCGACTTTGCCGTCCTTGGTGATGTCGTCGATGGTCTTAATCTTGCGCATGAAAAACTCCTTAGCAGGTTTTAATCTAAACAGGGTGGTTTGAGATGGCTGGTCGGCCCGCGTGCTGCGGGCTAGTTAGATCGCGGGCTCAAACTATGCTGCGCTTCGAAGTCCTTCATGTACGAGGCCAGTGCCTGCACGTCTTCCATGGTCACGGCGTTGTAGACGCTGGCGCGCATACCGCCCACCAGGCGATGGCCCTTGACGTTTTGAATCTGGTGCTCGGCCGCGCCTGCGACAAAGGCCGCGTCGAGTTCGGCTTCGTCGGTGCGGAAGGTGACGTTGGCGATGGAGCGACTGTCGGCCTGCGCGGTGCCATGGAACAGCTCGCTGTGCTCGAGCAGGTCGTAGAGCAGGTTGGCCTTGGCCCAGTTGCGCTCGGCCATGGCGGCAAGTCCGCCGGTCTGCTCGACCCAACGGAATACCTTGCCGCACACGTAGATGCCAAAGGTGTTGGGCGTGTTGAGCATGGAGCCCTTGGCAGCCTGGGTCTTAAGGTCCATGTACTGCGGCGTCTGCGCAAAGGCCGGACCGTCGGCGATCAGGTCGTCGCGCACGATGACCACGGTGACGCCCGCGGCGCCGGCGTTTTTCTGCGCGCCGGCGTAAATGAGCCCGTAGCGCTCAACGTCGAGCGGCTGTGACAAAAAGCAGCTCGAGACATCGGCGACCAGCGGTACGTCGCCGCAATCGGGCAGCTCGTGGAACATGGTGCCAAAGATAGTGTTGTTCTGGCAGATGTAGACGTAGTCGAGCCCGTCGCCCGCGGCCTCGGCGGCAATGCGCGCGTTGATGTCGGCCATGTTGGGAATGTGGTCGAAATTGGTGTCTTCGGAGCTCGCGAGCAGCACGGTCTCGCCGTACTTGGCGGCCTCCTTGTATGCCTTGTTGGCAAAGTTGCCGGTCACGATGTAGCCGGCGCGGCCGCGGCGCATGAGGTTCATGGGGATGCCCGCAAACTGCAGCGTGGCGCCGCCCTGCAAAAACAGGACACGGTAGTTGTCGGGGATACTTAGCAGGCGGCGCAGGGTTGCCTCAGCGTCGTCGATGATCTGCTGGTACATGCTAGATCGATGGCTCATCTCGAGCACGGACATGCCGCAACCGCGGTAGTCCATCATCTCGTCGGCGATCTCGGCGAGCACGCTTGTAGGCAGTGCGGCCGGGCCAGCTGAGAAGTTGTGCACACGTGCCATCTTCTAGTTCCCCCTCGTAGTCGTTTGAACGTTCGGGATACTTTAGCACAGTGGAGCGCTAGGCGCGACCGCATCACGGTAAAACTCGACTGCGCCGCTATGATTTACAGGATGGTTACATGGGGGAGGGCTTATCTCGAGGCTCGCATCCGATCCGCCTCGGTCTTCGCTTGTTTCCAGGGGCGCACACGACCGTTGGTGAGGTCGTCATAACCATGAGCGATGGTACGTTGAATGTGATCTTCGCGTTCCTGAATGGTAGTTAGCGCGCGCGTCTGATCAGAAATAGGCTTTACGACAGGCATATGAAACTCCTTACATAGAATCATATGTAGAACTCTATGTTGAGTGTAGCGGAGGGTGGCGTTGGGCGTGTGCGCGCCTGCATTCGTAAGCGCGGTTGTCTGGCAAGTGTGATTTGGGGCGACCTCGTTAAAGTTTCTAAGCTGCGAAAATGACCGTTAACCGGATTTAATTTTGTTGCTCAACATTTGGCACTCTGGGCGTGGTAACTTTTTTACCAACAGGTATGATTATTGTCATGTGCGCCGCGCCTGCCTGCCGGGCTGCGGCGCACTTGTGACAGCCTCTGACACCCTTGGAGCGTGCACTGTGGATGTAACCACAAAAAGCGTTCGGGGGGGGGGTGCTCACCCGCGAGCAATTCCTCCCGCATGAGATGCGCATCGTCGCTGCCCTGCGCACGCAGAGCGCAAGCGACGAGCAGGTTATTGTACGCGTAAAGAGCGAGAACCTCTTTCAATATCCCACGGAGCGCATGGTCGCCAACCGTGCAACCGTGTGCCTTCGCCGCCTCGACGCCATGGTGCCCACGGACGCCGTATGCGCCGCGCGCGGCATCGACCCCAAAACCGCCGTCGAGGCTGCGTCATCCCTAACCAGGCTCATGGCATCCGGCACTCCCACGCAGGCGGACCAGGCCATCTTCTACAGCATGATCTGCCGCTACGATATCGTGCGCGAGCTCGTGCTCGTCGAGGTAGGGGAGCGCCTACAAAACTTCGATTATGCCTTTACGGCGGTTGACCTCAACGCCTTTATGACACGCTTTACCACGGAGTATCCGGACGCGGCCCGCTGGACTGAGGCCACAGTCAAGCGCATTAAGGGCTCGCTCCGCCAGGCGCTCCGCCATGCCGGCCTTATCGGCGAGGGCCAGGGCCCGGAGTCCGAGCGCCTGTCACCACTCTTCCTCGATTCCGATGTCGAGCAAGCCTTGATTCAGCTTGGCGAGCAGTCGCTTATCGCGGCCCTTACCGGCAGGGCGGTGATGTAGCGTGGCTCCCGTCAAAAGCGCCGTCGACCCTGTCATCACCCCGGCGACCGATCTCACCACCAATATCGGCATCCATTCCCGCAAGAGCGTCGTGGCGGCGCATGCCCGCTCCGAGCGCGCCTGTCAGGAATTTGAGCGCCGTGCGCAGCTTCTGCGCGAGTGCCTGTGCAGCGAGGACTTTTTGGCCAACAAGGGCATAGGCAATGAGATCGGCTTCCACACTTTTTGCTATGACCCCGCGTTGGAGTTTGAGGCGCGTGCATTATTTGACACCCTTTCACGCGATGCCGAGGTCGACAAGCTTCCGTGCACGCTCAAGGTCGTGAACCTTTACGACGCCGTGCTGGCAATTCTCGAAAAGCGCCGTGTCCTCAATGCTATCCCGCACCAAGAGGAGCGCCGCGGTACCCAGCGCGTACTCGAGGACGTGGCCAAGTTCGCCTCGCCCGAGAAAGTCGCCGCGTACATCCTTGAGCAGACCGAGCCGCACGCGCCTGGAGACGTCGTTCTCCTCACCGGCGCGGGCGAGGTTTTCCCGTTCTTTCGCATACACACGCTTCTCCACTGCATGCTTGCGGATTTTGATGAGGTGCCTGTGGTCGCCGCCTATCCGGGCAGTTTCAACGGCTCTTCTTTCCAGCTCTTTAACCGTCTGCCGGCCGACAACTACTACCGCGCCATCGATATCTCGTAAGCACGGCTCCCCGCAGGCAAGTCCCTGCCGCCGGTAACAACCCTTTGCCATAACGTTCCCAAACTCAAAGGAGCACCCATGGACAACACGATCATTCGCGACCTCTTTGCAAAAGACATCAACCGCTCCATCAACGGCGTGGTCAAGGTCCAGGATTCAAAAGATGGGTCCATCCGCCAGGAGCTTGACGAGTACGTGGTGACGCGCGAGTTGCAGAGGCACTTTGCCACGTTCTTCAAGGCCTACGGCGATGCCATCGATGTGCCCACCGACAAGATCGGCGTGTGGATCAGTGGTTTCTTCGGTTCCGGTAAATCGCACTTCCTCAAGATGCTGAGCTACCTGCTCGAGAATCGCCAGATCGGCGGCAAGAGCGCCATCCGCTACTTTGACGGCAAGATCGTCGACCCCATGGTCGAGGCTGCCATGGAGCGCGCCTGCTCGGTGTCCACGCAGGCCATCCTCTTTAACATCGATAGCAAGGCGGGCCAGTGGAAGCAGGGCGATACGGCTCCCACGGCGCTGCTTCGCGGCTTTGAGCGCATGTTCTACGAGGCGCGCGGCTTCTACGGCGAGGACCTAAAGCTTGCAAAGCTCGAGGAACACATCGATTCCCTGGGCAAAACCCAAGAGTTCCGCGAGGCCTTTGAGCGCGTCAACGGCGAGTCCTGGCTCCAGACCCGCGACACCTACAGCTACTTTGAGGACGACGTCGTCGAGGTGCTGCAGAGCGTGCTCAGCATGAGCGAAAAGGCCGCATGGAACTGGCTTGAGGGTTCTGAGGACGAGGTTTTGGCCCCCGATGTCTTTGCCAAAAAGGTCAAGGACTACGTAGACGCTCAGGCAGCGGCCCACGGCGGCAACTACCGTTTGCTCTTTATGGTCGACGAGGTGGGTCAGTTTATTACAAACGACCGGGATCCAAGCCTTATGTTGAGTCTTCAGACCATCGTCGAGGAGCTGGGTGCCGCCTGCGGTGGCCGCGTGTGGGTGATGGTCACGAGCCAGGAGGCCATCGACAACCTGAGCCTGCCCGTGGGCAACGACTTTTCAAAGATCCAAGGCCGCTTCAATACCCGCCTTTCGCTCTCCAGCTCCAGCGTGGACGAGGTCATCCAGCGCCGTGTGCTCGAGAAGACCGCGCCGGCGGCCGATATGCTTGCACAGGTCTACGAGCAAGACGCCGCCGTGCTTAAAAACAACTTTACCTTTGAGGGTGGCTCGCGCTCCGACCTTGCCGGCTACGCCAACTCCAAGGATTTTGTGGCCAGCTACCCGTTTGTGGGCTACCAGTTTAAGCTCCTGCCCGACGTGATGACCGAGGTGCGCAAGCACGGTGTCAAGGCCAAGCACATGTCAACGGGCGAGCGCTCCATGCTGAGCGCGTTCCAGGAGAGCGCTCAGGTCATCCAGTATGACCAGACCGGTGCACTCGTGCCGTTCTGGTGCTTCTTCGACACTATCTCCAAAGACCTTGAGCACGGCATCAACCAGGTGGTCGACCGCGCGGTCCGTGCGGCCGAGGACGCAAAGGGCCTTGAACCCTACGACGTTCAGGTGCTCAAGCTCCTGTACCTGATTCGTTACATCGGCTACGTTAAGGCCACGGTCGAGAACATCTCCATCTTCATGATCGACGGCCTCGACGTGGACATGCGCGCCCTCAAGGACCGCGTCAAGGAGTCCCTTGCCCGCCTGGAGCGCGAGAACTACGTGGCACGCCAGGGCGATGCCTATAGCTTCCTCACCGACGAGGAGCAGGAGATAGCGCAGGAGATCGCACGCACTCCGGTCGATAACGCGCAGGTGATCGAGTCTATCAAAAAGCGCCTGTTCGACAGCATCTACACCGCGCGTAAACTCAACCGCGGGGCCAACGACTTTCCTTTTGACCGCTATGTGGACGGCTCAATCCACGGTGCCAGCATGGGCGGCATGGAGCTTTGCGTGGCGACTATGGCGAGCGATCTGGGCCGTGCGGACGATACCGAGCTGGCCTTGGCTTCTTCGGGCAAAGCCATCGTGGCTTTGAGCGACGAGGCGGATTATTGGGAGACGCTCGTCAACGCCGCCAAGATCCGCAAGTACGCCAAGACGCGAAATCTCCAGGAGCTTCAGCCGAGTACGCGCCAGATCGTCGAGTCCAAGATGCGCGAGGCAGCCTATAACGAGAAAGAGGCCGATGTCCTTTTGAGCGAGGCCGTACTCCATGCACGTTGCGCGGTCAACGGCCGCATAATTGAGGTCCGCGCGGCCAAACCCGCTCAGGTCTTTGAGCAAGTGCTGGCGCAGCTGTGCGATGTGGTCTTTGAAAAGGCCGACTATATCGGCGCGCCGGTCACGAGCGATTCCGATATCCGCTCCACTCTGGCGGGCAACGTTCAAGCGGGGCTCGCTGGCATGGACGCGGGCAACACGCGTGCGCTCAAGGAGGTCGAGGACTACCTCAAAGTTCAGCACCAGCGCCACCTGGATACCGCTATGGGCGATATCCAGCGCAGGTACCAGCAAAAGCCCTATGGCTGGCGCGAGGTTGACATCGCAAATGTGGTGGCGCAGCTTGTAGTGGAGCAGCGCGCGCAGGTGCTGTTTGGCGGTCAGACGGTTCAAGCTAACGACAGCCGCATGGTGTCGCTCCTGCGTAAGGATGCCGATAAGGCCCAGGTGCGTTTGCGCGTGCGCATGAGCGACCGGTTGCTGCGCGCCACGGGCGAGCTTATGCGTGACCTGTTTGATCTCAAGACCGTGCCCTCCAACGAGGATAAGCTCGTGGCCGAGCTCAAGGAGCGCCTTGAGGGCTTGCGTGAGGTGTGCGTCGCCATGGCACGCGACTACTACACGGGTATCAAGCCGGCCTACCCGTATCCCGGTGAGGACGAGTGCGAGAAGATGCGCTCGGAGGTGGTCGACGTTCTTAAGGACCAGAGCGATTCCGAGGCGTTCTTGACCACGTTCACCAAGCACGAGGACCGCCTGCTCGATGCCAAGGAAGACTTTGACAAGGTGGTTGAGTTCTTCGAGTCCAACCAACGAACAGCGTTTGACCACGCCAAGGATTTCTTGAGCCGCACCGAGGGCATCGAGTATGCCTCCGATGACATTCCCAACGCGGTGGAGAACGTGGCAAAGGTACGCGAGATCCTCAAAGACCCAAAGCCCTACGGCCGCATTAAAGACCTTCAGCCGTTGATGGCACCCGTCAAGGAAGACATCAAAAAGCACCTGGGCATTCGCCGCAACGAGTTCTTGTGTCGTATCGAAAACGACCTGCAGGATTTGCGGAAGCAGGCCGAGAGCCAAGAAGGTTTTGTCAAGCAGGCCAAGGATGCCATCGCGGACGCCAACACCAGGTATGAGTCGTTCAAGAACCGCGCCCATGGCGTCCAGAGCCTCAACGAGCTTAACGCCCTCGCGGCAAACTGGGAAAACTGGATCGTTGCTGCAACCAACAAGATATACGACGCCGTGGATGAGGCCCGCATGCGAATGGACAACGAGCGCCGCACCACCGAGGTCACGAGTACGGGTGAGGTGGTCAAGAAGATCTCCAACAAGGGCGCCGCATCGTCTGCGCCCGTGCCCGCGTCTAAGCCCCAGCGCAAGATCAAGACCGTGCGCCGCGCCGATTTGGCCAAGCCGAGTCGCCTCTTGTCCGCAGAGGACGTGGAGCGCTACGTGGACGACCTGCGCTCTCGCCTTATGCAGGAGCTCGCTGCAAACGACGAGATTCGTATCAACTAACTCGCGGAGCCACCGGTGCCAAAGCGAGCACCGGTGGTTTATGGCGTTTAGAAAGGCTCATCAACCATGAACGATTCTGCTCTTAAGAGCTTCTGCACCTGGGCCCGTACAGAGCTCATCAAAGGCGTGGAGGCACAGATGGTGCGCTACGGCGTCACCGAACCTGTACCTTCGCCCGTTGGGTCCGAGACCGTCAACGGCCTGCCCCTAAGTCCTGCTGAGGTTGTGCAGCGTGACGAGCTGCTGCGCATACAGACAGAGGTGGGTCACGAGGCGCTGCGCGACCGAGCGGCCTACACCTGGTTCAACCGCATCGTGGCCATTCGCTTTATGGATGCACGCGGATGGCTCCCCAGCCGTATGCGCATGCTGAGTCGTGCGGACGGCAGCCATGGCAGCGAGGCCGTGGAGAACGCACTGGACGTGGAGATAGCGACGGCCGATACCGATCGCATAGCCGAGCTCAAGATGGCGGGCTTGGATGAACCGCTGTGGCGCTACCTGTTTATGGCTCAGTGCGAGGAGCTTGCCGATTGCCTGCCGGGCGTCTTTGAACGCGTGGGCGGTGCCATGGAGCTGCTGTTGCCCCAGGGCCTCATGATGTCCGACGGCGTGGTGGGCAAACTCAACACCATTCTCGCTGACGAGGACTGGCGCAAGGGCGTGACCGTTCTGGGCTGGATGTATCAGTACTACAACGCTGACGTTAAAGACGAGTTCTTCAAGGCAAAACGCAAAGCAGCGGCGGCGGACATCGCGCCCGCCACGCAGCTCTTCACCCCCGAGTGGATCGTGCGCTATATGGTCCAGAACTCGCTCGGCCGTCTGTGGATGCTCAACAACCCGGGGAGTTCGCTGCGCGAGCGCATGGAGTATTACATCGAGCCTGATACTGAGCACGAGGACTTCATCCGCATTTCGAGCCCCGAGGAGATAACCCTCTGCGACCCCGCATGTGGCTCGGGCCATATCCTGGTCTATGCGTTTGAGCTGCTCTTTGCCGTGTACGAGGAGCGCGGCTACCGCGAGCGCGAGATCCCGGAGCTCATCCTGACCAAAAACCTCGCTGGCATGGAGATCGACCCCCGTGCGGCTCAGATCGCGGAGCTGGCGCTTGCCATGTGCGCCCGCGAGCACGATCGTCGCTTCTTTAGGCGTGGCGTTCGCGCCGACGTTGCCGTGCTCTCGAGCATCCCGCTAGGGGAGGACGAGCTGCCGGGTAACAAGAAGCTCGCCGAGGAGCTGAGTCATTTGGGCGAGATCGGTTCGCTGCTCAATCCCTCAGAGGACGAGATCGACGAGCTCAAGGCTGCCGCCGCGAGTTGTTCCGATGACCTTTTTGCCGCTACGGCCAAAACTAAGCTCGAAAGCGCTGCCGCCATCTGCGAGAAGCTGTCCCGTCGTTTTACCTGCACCGTTGCGAATCCTCCGTATATGGGCAGCAGCAGCTTTAATCCATTCATGAGCAAGTGGATCAAGAAGAACTACCCCGACGTGAAGAGCGACCTCTGCACGTGCTTTATCGAGCGCGGTTTTAACCTTGTCGAGGATAAGGGCTACGCCGCAATGGTTACCATGCAGAGTTGGATGTTCCTGGGCAGCTTTGAGAAGATGCGCTCTTCGATTATCGAGGGCAAGACGATTGTCTCGATGGCTCATCTCGGCCCCCGCGCATTTGACGCCATCGGCGGCGAGGTCGTCAACGTAACCGCCGATGTCATCTACAACGGCCGCGCGGCATACGAGGGCGCTTACGTGCGCCTCGTCGACATCAACGGTAGTGAGGCGAAGCGTCTCAAGCTGCTCGAGGCGATCCGAGATCCCGACTGCGGCTGGTTCTACCGCCGCGACGCCGACATCTTCAAGCAGATCCCCGGCGCCCCAATAGCCTACTGGGCTGGGGGCGGAATACTATCTGCATTTAAATCAAATCCAGCTGTTAGTACGCGCGCGTCGCTTCAAGCTGGAATCACAACGGGAAACAATGACTTATTCATTAGAGCTTGGTGGGAGGTCCAACTATCAAAGTTTGATAGGGAGTGCTCATCGATTAACGAGGTCCAAAC
>USMH01000012.1 GCA_900555745.1 uncultured Collinsella sp. | reverse complement strand
GCTCGGGGCGTTAAGATGGCCCGAATTCGGTCGTTTGCGCTCGCTCGGGGTATACTTTCGACTATATACGGTTCTAATGTGCATGCATTGGGCCTATTTGTCGGATTATGGATGTGGAGCGCATATGGCGAACACCCAGAACTATATTAACCACCTGCTGCAGAACACCGGCATTACGCCGGCATGCAGCGAAGAAGAGCGCTTGGCGGCCGAGGATATCGCTCAGATCTTCCGCAACCACGGCTTTGATCCCGAGGTTCAGGAGTTCAATGCCCCGGCGCCCAGTAGGTTGGCATTTGCCGTTACCGGTATTCTTGCGTTTGCCGGCGCCCTGCTGATGGGCATCGGTGGCGGTATCGGCTTGGTCGGCACCTTGCTGGCCATTGTCGGCGCCGTTCTTTACGTGCTCGAACGCACAGGGCACCCCGTGGTTTCGCGCCTGGGCAAGACGGGCGTGAGCCAAAATGTCATTGCCTACCACAAGGCCTCGGGCCCGCTCGCGTCTCCGCGCAACCGCCCGGTGGTCGTTGTCGCACACTACGACTCTCCCCGTGCTGAGCTGCTCGCCCGCGAGCCCTATGCTTCGTATCGTGCGCTCATCGCCAAGCTGTTGCCCGTTGCCACGGTTGCCCCCGCTGCCGTTGCCATCCTGCGTATCCTGCCGCTCCCCGGCGCGCTCAAGGTTCTGCTGTGGATTGTCGCGATCCTCGCTTCCCTCGTTGCACTTGCCAACGCGGCAAACATCATCTCTAACCGCCATATTCTTCCCTATACGTCCGGCGCGGTGTGCAACAAGTCCTCTGTCGCCGCTATGCTCGGCGTTATGGACAACGTTGCTCCCTTCCAGGGCGAAAACGAGTTTCCCGACGATGTTCCGTTCGATACCTATTTTGGGGAGCAGAAGCGTCGTGCCGAGGAAATGGCGCGCGCAGCGGCGGAATATGCCGCGGCCCAGCAGCAAAACGACTACGGCAACACCATCGAGTATGAAGAGCCTACCTACGCCGAGGACGAATTCGGTCAGCCGATTGCTCCCGACGCTCAGACCGAGCCCGAACAGGGTGAGGCTTTCGACGAGCAAATCGAGGGCTTTGAGGGTGCGTCTGCCGACGAGACGCTGATCGGCGCCATCGTGCCCGAGGATCAGAATCAGGCTGTCCAGGCCGAAGAGTTCAATGACGAGGTTCCCGCTGCCGAGCCGGCGGAGGAGTCTGCCGAGCCCGAGCCCAAGCTCTATCGCAACGCCGCCGGCAACATCCGCTTTGGTTCGGATGCCATCCGTGCGCTCGGAATGCTTCCCGAGTCCTGCACGCTCGATTACGAGGAGGGCGAGGAGCCAACGTTTGAGCCCGAGCCTGCCCCCGTCGTGGCTGCGCCCGCGCCCGTTGTCGCTGCGGATGATGAGTCTGCCGCGGTTACCGCTGCCGTTGCCGATCCCGAGGCGGTGTCCGCGTTCGATCCCGCGGCAGGACTGGACATTTTGGCTCCCGCCGCACCGGCGCAAGACGTTGCGGACGAGTCTGACGACGATTACGTTGAACAACCGAGGCGCGTGTCTTACGAGAGCGATACTGATTTCTCGGCCGAGATTCCCGCGGCAACGCCGCATGCCGACATTGCATCCGCGTTCTCGTCGATTGGCGCCAGCGCTTCCAACTTCTTTAAGGGTGCGTTTGCAAAGGGCAAGAAATTTGTCGACGATTTCGAGGAGAAACGCGCTGCCGCACGCGAGGCTGCCGAGCAGGAGGCTATCGCTCAGCAGCAGGCAGCCGAGGCGGCACGTGAGCTCGCGGCGCAAGAGTTCGAGCAGAACGAGGCTATGCAGTCCGCGCCCGTCGAAGCCGCCGAAGCTACAACGTCCTTTGAGTCCCAGCAACCGGCGTCCGCGGATGTTGTTGAAGCGACGACGTCTTTCGAGGCTCAGCAGCACGTCGATAGCACCATGTCGTTTGATGCCGCGCAGTTCGATTCCACGATAACGTTTGAAAAACAGGGCACCGCGATTGCCGAGCCCCTTCCTGTTTCCGATGAGCAGGGCGACGCGGCAGACGATGACGAGCCTGTTGATGCTGCCGAAATCCAAGATGCCGCCGAGGACGAGCCCGTCGAGGCCAACTCTGACGAAGAGCAATACGCGGCAGCCGAGCAAGATGATTCGACCGAGGTCGAGCAGGAGGAAGTGCCTGCGGTTTCCGAGACTCCCGAGACGGGTGAGTCGAGGCCTTATTCCACGCAGATTTTCACCATGCCGACCCCGAGTGGTTCCGGTGCCACGGTTGCCAATGTCGCTCCCACCCAGGACGAAACGGTCGATTCCCTTATGGCCCAGATTTCCTCCCAGGCATCGCCGCGCCCGCAGATGAATGTTCCCGATCCGGCGTCGGCACCGTCGCCTGCACCTTCCTCGTCTCCGCTGGCTTCGGTCCCCGATCCGTCGCTGCCGTCTATGAAGCAGGCAAACGTTGCGTCTCGCACGTCGCTGTTCGACCTTCCCGACCCCTCCGCACAGGTCAACGATCCCTTTGCTACTGCCCAGGGCCCCGAACCCACATCGGCACCCGTTGCGCCTCCTATGCCCGTTGCGTCGGGCGCACAGCCGATCGAGACCATTTCGGCTCCCGCCCCGGCGGCACCCAAGTCTCGTAAGCGCGGCCTGGGTGGTCTGTTCGGCCGTAAAAAGAAAAACGAGCAGGACAGCATGAGTGACTGGCTGGGCGTCGAAGACGATTACGATGCCAAGAAGTCCGGTCGCGGTATCGGTTCGTGGGATAACTTCGAGGACGATAACGATGGCTGGAAGGGTGGCGCTACGTCTTCCGATGGCGCTTCTTCCGAAGATATGCTCTCGGCTGTCGCCTCTATGGGCGATGATGAGCTGCTCGGTCACGATATCTGGTTTGTGGCAACGGGCGCCTCGGATTGTGATGGCGCTGGCATGAAGGCCTTCTTGGCTTCGCATCGCGATAAGCTCCGCGGCGTATTCTTTATCAATCTTGAATCCGTCGGCGCCGGTAGGCTTTCGGTGGTGACGGTCGAGGGCGAACAACAACTGCTCAAGGGCGATCGCCGTATCATGAACCTGGTCAGCAAGGTCTGCAAGTCGTTCCATGTCGATTGTGGCGCGCTCGAGATGCCCTATGCCAAGACCGATGCCTATGCCGCGCTCGAGGCGAGCCGCCGAGCCCTCACCATCGCCGGTGTGGACGGCACGCGTCTGGCTTGCGCTCGTACCGAGGACGACCTGCCCCACAATGTCAGCCCGACGAACATTGCCACGGTATCCGAGGTCGTGACCGAGGTTATCCGCCGTTCGTAGACGGAGCTCTAAGGAGTCAACGTGTTTTCGTATATTAAGCGCCATTGGCCTGTCTACGTGATTTTGACCTTGATTGCCATTGCGTTAGGATTTGGGGCCGCCTACATCGTGGGTGCAAAGGGCTCGACCCCCGCCTCCGCAATCAGCGAAGAGGTGGAGCAAGAACAGAGCACGGGTGCCGATGGGATTCCTGAGTCCGAGCAAGCAATCGTTGATGGTGGATCTTCGTCTGCAGAGTAGATACGGCGATTTACATGATTGAAAGCGGGTGAGCCAGGGGACTGGCTCGCCCGCTTTTTCATCGCGCTAGCGCTTCTTTGGGATCGACCTAAGGCGAGCGAACCATAGGGCTGCGGCACCCGAGGTCAGGAGCGCGGTGATGCAAGCGGCGATGGGAACTGATCCTGTTGCCGGTAGGTCCTGCGGTAGGGTACAGCGTTGAATAACGCTGTCCTCGTCATGTGACTCAAGTTTATCGCCGCCACCGTTGCGGCAAAGATCGACGCGCGCGCTGTTGGTGAGTGCGGTTTGGGGCGTATAAGCCGACGTCGCCTGCATGTGCACGATTGCGCCCCGAGCGTCTGTGCCAAGGATTGCTTTGGCATCGTCAAGGTCGTCGTGCTCATCTTTGAGATCATCGCGGGTCCAAGAATCCGCATCGCTTCGAGTCGTAAAGTCGGCGGCTACCGCACCGCATTCAATTCGAATGCCCGTTACGACGGTATTGGATGCAAGGTCGAGTTCTTTCACCTCGAGTGTGGTGGATTCCGTGGTCGAGACATCCGTCTTCCAGAGGTGCCAGCCGTCGTAATCGACGAGGCGGCAATCCTCACCCAGACTCTCCCTTACTTCGTCGGACTCAAGCCAAGGATTTTCGTGCCCATCGTCAAGTGTCGCGTTTGCCGGCTCATCGACGTCTGTCGAGTCCAACGGCGTCGTGCGATACCACACGTTGCACAGACCATTGAGGTCGCCGATGGCGACGGGGGTTTCGATTGAGACGAATCTCGCCGTGCCGTCTTTGGCGCACTCAAGATCATCGGTAATCGTAAACTCATCAACCCAAGTAGCGGAATCGTTTCGAGCATCGATGGTATAGGAGAAAAGCCCATCACTATTGGTTTGCGTCGTGGCGCGGTTTTTACCATCGCCGTTAGCCAACAGGCCCTTTTCGATAGGTTGGACAAGTTCCTGACGCTTGTCGACCTGCCCCTTGATCTCGATGGGCGCATCCTTCATCGCGACGGATTGGACTTCTCCCGTATCCTTTATTTCAAACGTTATCTCCTCGGCAAGGTCATAGGTCCGCGGAGACATCATTTCGCGCAACGAGTAGGTGCCGGGTGCAAGATGCTCGACGCGGTGCGGCTTGTCGGATGAGGTCCAGGAGTCTATTTCGGTTTTATCGGGACCATATAAGGTGAGTTGTGCGCCTTCCACTTCCTGCTCACCGCTTGCATCGACCTTGGAGATATCAACCTTGGTGTAATCGTCGGATACGTTAAGCCGTGCTTCTACAACGGGTGTTTTCTGGTCGGCATAAGTAAGGTCGACAATATGGGTTGTCCGATCGAGCAAGAAGCCTGCCGGCGCTTGAGTCTCGACAACCTCGTAGCGTGCGGTGCCAGATCCCAGTGGGAGGTTGTCCGCGCGTGCTTCTCCAGTTTCATCCGTCGTGACGGTAGCGACAGTCTCACCGTCGAGCGCGGCAATACTACCGTCGGGGCGCACGATATCACCCGAGGCACGGATCTGAAAGACGGCGCCCGCGAGGCTGCTGTCGTCTATGGCATCGGTTTTAACGATCCTGATGTTTCCGGTCGCGGCGTGGTCATAATACGAGGCGATTGCAACGGGCGTTAGGTTCATGTCGGCGGGTATGTTTACCTCGATCTCTTCGCCGACAAGATAGGGCTCTTTGGCCGAGGTTTCGCGTACATAATAGGTGCCCGGCACGAGCGATTCGGGCAGTGTGACGGTCCCGGTCGCGTCAGTCGTAAAGGTGTCCATTACGTTATGTGCTGGATACCAGCAAGTTTGTGAGACAGGTTCGTGATTGCTGTCGAGGAGTTGGAAGGTGAATCCGGCTAGGGGAACAGAAGCGCCTGTTTGGGCATCGCATTTTACAATCTGGAGATGCGTCGACAGAGCGTGGTTGTCCACGATATATTGAAGCTCGGCGCCGTCGGAAATCTGATTGGCCCCGACGGTCCATTCCCCTGCACGTTTAAAACCCTCGGGGACGGTTTCCGGAACCTCGCGAACCGTGTAGCCGGCGCGGTCGTATGGGATGGCTCCGTGGACACCGGCGGGTCGCTTGCCTGCGCCGAACCATGCTTCGGGCTGATCTTTGGTGGAGGCAAAGCCATAGACGTTTGTGGTCAGTGTGCCAACAACCTGCTGAGAGCTGTTGCTGACAACCTCAAAGACAACACCTTCCGCCGGCTGCTCCAGGCCGGATTGGTCGCTATTGCCGCAATCCTTGAATTTGGAAATCTCAAGGTTGAACGCAATGGGGATATCGGAAACGCGAGATTCGATCTCGACCACGCCTGAATCGCCGAGCTGGTCGGCTCCAACGGTATAGGTCCAGCTGTCGTTGGATGGCAGGTAGCCCTCGGGGGCTTTTGATTCGTAGATGGTAAAGGTTCCTAAGGGGACATCGGCGAGGGTGGCCCGACCGCTTTCGTCGGTCGTGAGGATTTGTGCCCATCCAGGGGTTGATTGCGACACACACGTGAACTCTGCTCCTGCGAGTGAAGATCCCACCTGGGGGTCGGCATTCGTCGCGGCATCGAGTTTTACGATACGCAGGTTGATGGTGCCGGGCTGTTCATCAATGGCGACCCGCCCGCCGTCATTCCCCGTGGTAAAGGCAATACGATCGTGGCGGGGGACATAGCCGGCCGGCGCCTTCGTTTCAACTAGGTAGTATGCCGTGTTGGGCAGAAGTGTTGCTTGCGCTCGACCGTTGCTGTCCATCTTGATGGTGCCGACACGCGCGCCGCTGGCGCTCTCAAAAATATCGAATGTTGCCCCGGTAAACTGATAGGTATTGTTTCCGCTGGTAATAACGGTGTTAGCAGACTGCTTTTGGAAGGAAACAGAGACCGCCGGCAGTACATAGAGCATGTCTTGACGTTTGCTGCCGCCCGATACAGCCCCTAGATAGCGTCGCGCGCGGTGCGGAGCGGCTTTGATGCTTCCTGATTTTGCGCTGTCGTGGAGCCACCGCGCAGCCGCCACGACTTCATTGTCGGCGGTAAAGTGTCCGCTCTTGGTTTTACCCTGAGCGGTCGTGTAGGAGTAGGTGCCGTCGACATGGGTAGTGCCGTTGAGCATCCATACGGCAAGCTGGGTGGCGGCGCGGGCGCGATCGGGTGAAAGATGGTAACCGCCAAATGACGTGGCGGTAGGATATCCGTGACAAACGATTGCCGCGAACTCGTCGTCGAGCCACACCCAGCCTTGATCAAAGTTGAGCCATGGGCCGCCTGGCTTGGTGGGGCCGGGGCGCTCCTGGTTCATGCAGTAGGCAATTGAGGCGTCTTGAGCTTCATACTTGCCGATGAAGAAGGGCCCACAATCATCGCTAATAGTGCGGAAGCCGAGCTGGTCATAGCCATCGACGGCAAATGCGGCTCCCGGTGCCAGGCAGCCGAAAAGCAGGAAGAGGAGCAGGAGCAGCGGACCTGTTGCGATTGCGCTGTGGACAGAGTGCGTGGGTGCGTTGGACATGGCTGCTCCTTATCCCTCGTGCGCCGCACGGGGAGGCTGCGACGCGTAGGATGAGGCTACCCCCGAGGTTCATGCGGGTAAGTACCGGGGCCTGACCAAAAGCTTGCCCAATTCCTGACAAATTGAGCTCAAATACAACAATCAAGCAAAAGCGCAGGTAGAAGATAAGGAGAACAGGAAGTCAAAGGTCCTCGTCTCCACAATTGACGCGATTTTCAAACGAATCTCCACAGCTAAAACAAGCATCGCCACCCTTGTATCGAACAAGACAACCGCGTTATACTATCCCCCACATATGCGGGCATCGCCAAGTGGTAAGGCATCAGCTTCCCAAGCTGACACTCGCGGGTTCGAGTCCCGTTGCCCGCTCCAGTAAAAAGCACAAGCACGGCAGCGTTACGTTGCCGTGCTTTTTTCAATAAAGTGCCGGGACTCGAACCCGCCAGGGTGCGAGCGTTAAGCAAACGCGAAGCGTTTGTAGCGAGCAGGCGAAGGCGCCGACAGGCGCCTGAAGCCGGTGCGTATTTGCGAAGCAAATACGCGGATGTCCCGTTGCCCGCTCCATCGAGTACGGGGGACCTCGGGAACGTCGGGTCCAACCCGCTGTGCCCTTGCGTGTGCGCGGACCGGGTCTGCCGACCGCAGCCGGTGCGGATTTGCGAAGCAAATACGCGGACGTCCCGTTGCCCGCTCCAATTCCAAAATGTTAGGTTAATGCCTGCTGCCCATACTTGCACCTGCGCACGGTACAATGGTTGGGTTACGACCAACGTGCCAATAACCAAAAAGGAGCCGCTATGATCGATCGCTATACCCGCCCGGAGATGGGACACATCTTCTCCCTCGAGAACAAGTACGCCATTTGGCAGGAGATCGAGGTCTTGGCCTGCGAGGCCCAGGCGGAGCTCGGCAAGATCGGTATTTCCAGAGACGAGGCCCAGTGGATCCGCGACCATGCCAACTTTGAGAAGGCGAAGGTCGATGAGATCGAGGAAGTCACGCGCCACGACGTCATTGCCTTCCTGACCAACATGAAGGAGTACATCGATGCCGATGTTCCCGAGGGCGACCCCAAGCCCAGCCGCTGGGTTCACTATGGCATGACCAGCTCCGATCTGGGCGACACGGCCCTGTGCTACCAGCTCACCCAGGCCTGCGACCTGATCATCGAGGACGTCAAAAAACTCGGCGAGATCTGCAAGCGTCGCGCCTTTGAGGAGCGCAACACGCTCTGCGCCGGCCGTACTCATGGCATCCATGCCGAGCCGATGACCTTTGGCATGAAGTTTGGTTCTTGGGCCTGGGAGCTCAAGCGCGATCTGGACCGTCTTGAGGATGCCCGCAAGAACGTTGCCTTTGGTGCCATCTCGGGCGCTGTCGGCACGTACAGCTCCATCGAGCCGTTTGTCGAGGAGTACGTCTGCGAGCACCTGGGCCTGGTTCACGACCCGCTGTCCACGCAGGTTATCAGCCGCGACCATCACGCCTATCTCGCCGGCGTTCTCGCCACCACCGCAGCCACCTGCGAGCGCATCGCGACCGAGGTCCGCAATCTGCAGAAGACTGATACGCTCGAGGCCGAGGAGCCGTTCCGTAAGGGCCAAAAGGGCAGCTCCGCCATGCCGCACAAGCGCAATCCCATCACCATGGAGAAGGTCTGCGGTCTGTCGCGCGTCGTGAAGTCCAACGCCCAGGTCGCCTTCGATAACGTCGCCCTGTGGCACGAGCGTGACATTTCGCACTCCTCTGCCGAGCGTGTCGCCCAGGCCGATAGCTTCATCGCACTCGACCACATGTTCCAGTGCCTCATCCGCGTTATCGACGGCCTGCAGCTGTACCCTGCCCGCATGATGGCCAACCTCAATAAGACCCGCGGCCTCATCTTCTCCTCCAAGGTGCTGCTCGCCCTCGTCGATACGGGCATCACCCGCGAGGACGCGTACGCCATTGTGCAGGAGAACGCCATGGCAACCTGGCACGAGGTGCAGGATTGTGTCTCCGGCCCCACCTTTAAGGAGCGTCTCGAGGTCGACCCGCGCTGCACCGTCAGCCAGGAGAAGCTCGACGAGATCTTTGATCCATGGGACTTCCTCACCCGTATCGACACGGTCTTTGATCGTCTGGAGCAGCTGAGCTTCGAGTAGGTTCGGGCATAACGTTAGCTTTTTAGGGCGCTTTGCTGGTAATGTGTGTTGCCGGCAAAGCGCCTCGTTGCATTTAGGGAAAGACGGGGATAATAGTCGTCTCGAATAACATTCTGAGAGGGGATCGCATGATTTCGTTTGATTACAAGCCTCAGGGCGTGTGTGCTCGCAATATTCACCTTGACCTTTCCGATGACGGCAACAAGGTGATAGGCGTTGAGTTTACCGGTGGCTGCGACGGCAATCTCAAGGCAATCTCCAAGCTGGTCGAGGGCGCTCCTGCCGATCGCGTAATCGAGGTTCTCGCCGGTAATACCTGCGGTATGAAAAAGACCTCCTGCGCCGACCAGCTTACGCGCGCCATCGAGGCCGCTCGCGCCGAGATCGCCTAATGGGTATCGCCGATCACATCAAGAACGGAATATCGCGTCGCGGCTTTGTACTCGGTGGGGCTGCCGCGGGCGCTGCCACGGTGCTTGCCGGATGCTCGAAAAAAACGGGTACCAGCGATGATGCCGCCGGCGAGCCGCAGGTTATCAAGGACGATTCCAAAATTATCTCGATTACGGATGAGTATGAGGCTGTCGACATCGATCTTGAGCCGGCGGCGTCGTGGACGCTGCCTCTGGGTACGCTGCTGTACTACTGCGACGGCGATTACGCCGCGGCGATGATGGCGCCCGCATCGGCATTGCACGCCAACACGCTCGGTGTGCTCAACCTGGGCGATGGCTCGCTTACCACATTAATCGAGGATCCTGTCGAGGGCACGGGATATGCATTCTACGATGTCCGCGCCGGCGACGGCGTATTCGCGTGGGTTGAGATGAACTTTGCCAATTCATCGTGGAAGCTCTACGCTCAAAATCTGTCGGGCGCTTCGCTCTCTGGCGATGTGGTTGAGCTCGATCGAGGTGGCAAGGACTATGATCCGCCCCTGTTTACGGCGTTCGGGTCATCAGTCATCTGGTATAAAATGCCTTCGGCAGGCGGCAATAAAACGAGTAGTGATTCGTTTTGCTATCGTCGCTCGCTTGATGAATCCAAGGCCGAGACAATTTGGAAATCGACGGGCCGCTTTGCATCGGCCCCGCGCGCGAGCGACGGCATTTTGACCATCTCGCCGCGTGTCCGCAACGACGAGGGCGTCTACTACGGCATAACGGCAATCGATCTGACCGACGGCAACAACACCAAGCGTGCCCAGTTGGTCCTTCCTTCGTCAGTTTCGCCTTTCGAGGCCGTATATATGGGCGATACCTTCGTGTTTTCTATCGAGGCGACCTATAGTGGCGTGGGCAGCCTGGGCAATATGGGCACGTATATCGGTAATGAGGGAGGGCCGTACCTCTTCCTGTCACGCGAGCCGCTCGCATGTGCGGCTGGCAAGAAGAATAAATACCTTGTTAAGGTACAGGCGTCGCATTTCCTGATCGACACCTCTGCCAAGACCTATGGCTCGCTGCTGTCGCCCGACCGCGCTTTGGAGTATGGCGATTATCCAGCTACGGCGGGAAAATCGGACTCATTCCTTACGTACGCCACGGTGCGCAACAGCCAGGGTATACCAGAGACGGTCACTGCGCGCCTATTCTCTCTTTAAGCTTAGAGGGGTTAAAAAGGCGCCAACAGGGGAATAAACGCGTTGTAATTGTGAGTACCGCCTGCCGAGCTGCCGCGTCATAGCGGCATCCGGCGGGCTCAGGTGCGTTAAAATGGGCTTGTTCTTAGCTAATTGAGACAGGGGGGCCGTGTTATGGCTTCAGATGCAAAAAAGATTCTGCTGGTCGAGGATGAGAAGGCAATCCGTGACGCCGTCGCTGCCTATCTCGAGCGCGAAGGCTACTGGGTTGTGGGCGTCGGCGACGGCCAGTCCGCGATCGAGGAGTTCGAGAAGCATCAGTTCGACCTGGTCGTTCTCGACCTTATGCTCCCCAAGATCCCCGGCGAGCGCGTTTGCCGCACCATTCGCGATACCTCGGATGTCCCCATCATCATGCTGACGGCTAAGGGCGAGATCGAGGACCGTATTATCGGTCTTGAGCTCGGCGCCGACGACTATCTGATTAAGCCGTTCTCGCCGCGCGAGCTCGTCGCTCGCGTTCGTGCTCTGTTCCGCCGTGCCCATCAGGCCGACGAGCCCGCCGTCGAGGTGCTCGACTTCGGCGATCTGGTCATCGATATCTCGGGCCACAAGATCTTGGTCGAGGGCAAGGAAGTCGATCTGACGGCTTCCGAGTTCAAGCTGCTCACCACGCTTGCCCGCCATCCCGGCCGTGTGTATAACCGCATGGAGCTGGTCGAGAAAGTGCTCGGGTATGACTTTGAGGGCTATGAGCGCACCATCGATAGCCACGTGAAGAATCTTCGCGCCAAGCTGGGCGATGATCCCAAGAAGCCCAAGTGGCTCTACACCGTCCATGGTGTCGGCTATCGCTTCGAGGCTCCGGCCAAGACCGATAAGTCGGACGAGAAATAGGGAAATCACATATGACACCTGCGCGCTTTGAAATCGGACAAAAGCACAAGCAGGAGAGCGAGGCGGGTTCCAAGGCTAGTTGGAACACGCCTCGTTCCGATTCACGGCCAACGATGAGCTATCCCTCGCGCATGGCACTTGCTTTTGCTCTGACATCGCTCATGACGGTATTGGTGCTGGTGGGCGTTGTCTCTGTTGTGTGGGGCACGGTCTTTTCGGATTACACACGCTCCAATATCGTCGAAATCGCAAATTCCGCTGCCGAGAAGTTGGCAACCTCATATGAGGAAAACGGCTCTTGGACCGCGGGAGAACTGCGCACGGTCGCAACGTCGAGTTTGGTTTCCGACGATCTGGGTATGCAGGTCGTCAATAAAAAGGGCGTGATCGTTTATGACGATTCCTGGCCCTCGGCAAGCGCCACCGCCGATGTACGCGAAAACCAGGCTACGACCGACGACACGAGCGGCAAGAGGGCATCGCATAGCCCGGTCTCGTCTGCTCCAACCGACTCCGATAGCGTTGCTAACGTCGAGATTGTAACGTCTTCTGGCGAGCATGTCGGACAGGTAAAGCTGTGGGCCATCGGCTCCGACGCTCTGCTCACCAAGGCGGACTCTGCGTTTAGGGAGAAGACCTTTAACGCTATGGCCCTCGCCGCGGTTGTTGCAATTTGCATTTCGGTCGTTATCGGATCGCTCGTGTCGCGCATGCTCACCAAGCCGATTCATCGCATCACCAGTACCGCAAAGCAAATCCGTGACGGCGACCTGTCGGCTCGCACGGGACTGCGCGGTGATGACGAGATCGATCAGCTGGGTGAGACCTTCGATGAGATGGCCACTTCTCTCGAGAAGGATATGAAACACGAGAAGCGCCTGACCTCAGACGTTGCACACGAGCTTCGCACGCCGCTTATGGCCATGCTCGCAACGGTCGAGGCCATGCAGGATGGCGTGTATCCCACCGACGATGAGCATTTGGAGACCGTTGCTTCCGAGACGCGTCGCCTGGCTCGTCTGGTGCAGCAGATGCTCGACCTATCGCGTATGGAAAACAGCACGGCTCCGCTCAATCTAGAACCGGTGGACATGGTTCCGTTCGTGCGATCGATTGTGAACGGCCAGGAGCGTCTGTTTGCCGACCGTGACCTTCGTCTTCGCTTTGCAGATGAAACCCAAGGGCACGACGATGTCGTCGAGGCCGATCCCGACATGATCACGCAATGTGTTATCAACCTCATGAGCAACGCCATGCGCTACACCCCCGAGGGCGGTTGGGTCGTGGTGTCGGTGCTCAGTGACCGCAGGCACGTCAGCATTGCCGTTTCTGATACCGGCATCGGTATTGCCAAGGACGATCTGTCGCGCATTTTCGGGCGGTTTTGGCGCGCCGATGCCAGCCGCGCCCGCGAAGCTGGCGGCCTGGGCGTCGGCCTCGCCGTGACCAAGCAGATCGTCGAGCGTCACCATGGCTACATATCCGTGGAGTCGGAGCTTGGAAAGGGTACGACTTTTACAATTCATCTGCCCCGCGAGCACACGGCGGACGCGGCATCTACTACAATGGAGCACTAGCTTTTCGCTA
>USMH01000011.1 GCA_900555745.1 uncultured Collinsella sp. | reverse complement strand
GGGTCAGCCCGTGGGAGGCCAGGGCGCCGCTGACCGGTGGACGGCACCGAGCCGTACGCTTGAACTGAGAAGGGGGAGGCCTCGCGGCCTCCCCCTTTTTGCGTTGTATACACGTTGTGCTTTGGGACCTACCTCCCCCGTATGCGCTCTTACTCTTTGGCTGTATTTTGAGTCCTTCTAGTGTATTTGAGCGATAATTACTCGCATTGGCGTTAGGGAGGGCTTGATGTTTACCGTATTTGTCTTGGGCAATATTGCTTCGGGTAAGTCGACGGCCTGCCGCTATTTCGAATCTCGTGGCGCTATGCTTATCGATCTGGATGAGCTTGCAAAATCTCTGTATGTGCCGGGCTCTGATATCGTCAATACTCTCGCGGATGAATTCGGTTGGGACATTTTGGATGAGGAAGGCGGCATTCGCCGCAGCATCCTCGCTTCTCGAGCTTTCGCTTCTCCTGATTCGGTCGCACGGCTCAATGGCATCGTGCATCCCGTTCTGATTGAACAGCTTTCGCTTAGGATTCTCGATCCGGTTTGTTGTACGGTTTCATCTCCCCGTTATCCCTTTGCTGTGGTCGAGGTTTCTGCTCCGACTGGTTTTGAGGATGCATTTGGCTTGGCTGATGAAATTCTGGTCATCAGCGCCCCTTTGTCAGTTCGTCGCGAGCGCGCTATTCAACGTGGCATGGAGCCATCCGATTTCGATGCTCGTTCTGCTTGCCAGCCCGATGAGTCTGCGCTGTGCAATCTCGCTACAACGGTGATTGATAATGCCGCAGGCGATAATTCGCTCTTTGAGCAGCTTGACTCATGGCTTGCATGCCACGGGTTTATAGATACTCCGGATAAGGAGGAGGCCGATGCCTAAGGCACGTTTCTTTACGTGGTATCGCGTGACGCCACTTGCCGTTGTGTTCGTCTTCGGCCTTATTTCGCTCGTCTACTCGTGTGCCCCTGCCGCTTTCTTTAAGCCGCTGTATCCGATTGACTACGAGGCGTATGTAAAGCAATCCAGTATTTCGCATAATCTGGATCCGTATCTGGTGTGCGCTGTCATTAAGTCGGAATCGAATTGGGATCCCGAGGCCGAGTCGAATCAGGGTGCTCAGGGATTGATGCAGCTGATGCCCGAGACTGCCCAGGATATGATTGCCAAGGGCCTTGTCGACGGAGGGGAGTATTCGGCCGACAATCTTAACGATCCGGCTACGAATATCGAGTTTGGCTGCGCATACCTCTCGTATCTTCTCGCCTATTTCAACGGGTCGACGGATAGTGCCATCGCCGCCTATAACGCCGGCATGGGCAATGTCGACGGATGGGCGCAGCAGGGTACGTCGCTTCATAATGCAATTACCTTTCCCGAGACGCAGGCGTATCTGATTCGTGTCAATAATGCCTGGGCTCGCTACAAGACCCTCTATCCCGATCGGTTCGTATAGGACTATGCCTGCCGCCTGCGTATACTGCAGATATATGAGTTAGGAGTATCCATGGCGGAATTTGAAGTAGAACGCGTTGGTGGTGAACTTAAGCGCTTTGGCGTTGAAGGCTCTGACGTGCCGTTTAAGGTCGTTTCTCCCTATGAGCCTGCCGGTTCCCAGCCTAAGGCCATTGAGTCGCTTGTGCAGGGCGTGAGGGACGGAGACCGCTATCAGGTTTTGCTGGGCGTGACTGGTTCGGGCAAGACCTTCACGATGGCAAAGACTATTGAGGCCCTGGGAAAGCCGACGCTGGTCATGGCTCCGAATAAAACGCTCGCTGCTCAGCTTGCGAGCGAGCTCAAAGAGTTCTTTCCCAATAACGCTGTGGTCTACTTTGTCTCGTATTACGACTACTATCAGCCCGAGGCGTATGTGCCGCAAAGCGATACATATATCGAGAAAGACTCCTCGATTAACGAAGAGGTCGAGATGCTGCGCCATCAGGCGACCGCGTCACTGCTCTCTCGACGTGATGTGATCGTTGTCGCATCGGTCTCGTGTATCTATGGCATTGGCTCTCCTGAGGACTATGCGGGTCTGGCTCCAAACGTCGACAAGAAGGTGCCGCTCGAGCGCGATGACTTTATCCATGCGCTTATCGACATTCAATATGATCGCAATGACTATGACCTGGCGCGTGGCACGTTCCGCGTGCGCGGCGATGTTGTCGACGTGTATCCGCCTTATGCTGAGCATCCGTTGCGGTTTGAGTTCTTTGGCGACGAGGTCGAGCTGATTGCCGAGATCGATGAGGTCACCGGTGAGATGCTTCGTGAGTACGAGGCCATCCCCGTATGGCCGGCATCACACTATGTGACCGAGAAGCCGAAGGTCAAGGCGGCTCTGAAATCGATCAGCGAAGAGTGCGAGAAGCGCGTGGCGGAGCTCAAGGCGACCGACAAGTTGCTCGAGGCGCAGCGTCTGCAGCAGCGCACCGATTATGATCTTGAGATGCTCGAGACGATGGGCTTTTGCAACGGCATCGAGAACTACTCGCGTCATCTGGACGGTCGCAAGCCGGGTGAGCCGCCGTTTACCCTAATCGATTACTTTCCCAAGGATATGCTCTGCATCATCGATGAGAGCCATGTGACGGTGCCGCAGATTCGCGGCATGCACGAAGGTGACCGCTCGCGTAAGGTGACGCTGGTGGAACACGGTTTTCGCCTGCCCTCGGCGCTCGATAACCGCCCGCTTCGTTTCGATGAGTTTGAGGCAAGGATACCCCAGTTCATCTACGTTTCGGCAACACCGGGCGACTATGAGCTGCGGGTTAGCCAGAACGACGTTGAGCAGATTATTCGTCCGACCGGTCTGCTCGATCCCAAGATCGATGTGCGTCCGGTTCGCGGTCAGATTGACGATCTTGAGGACGAGATTCGCGAGCGCGTTGCCCGCAAGGAGCGCGTGCTGGTGACCACGTTGACCAAGCGCATGGCCGAGGACCTGACCGACCATCTGCTTGATGCGGGCATTAAGGTCAATTACATGCATTCTGATACGGCGACAATGGACCGTGTCGAGATCCTGCGAACGCTGCGCGAGGGCAAGATCGATGTTCTCGTTGGCATCAACCTGCTTCGCGAGGGCTTGGATCTTCCCGAGGTCTCACTGGTGGCAATTCTCGATGCCGATAAGGAAGGATTCTTGCGCAACCGCCGTTCGCTGATTCAGACGATTGGCCGCGCGGCCCGTAACGCCGATGGCGAAGTCATCATGTATGCGGACGTTGTGACCGATTCGATGAAAGAGGCCATCGAGGAGACGCAGCGCCGTCGCGAGATTCAGATGGCATATAACGAAGAGCATGGCATTGTGCCCAAGACAGTGCGCAAGGCCATCAACGACATCTCAAGTTTTATTGCCGAGGCCGAAAAAACTGTGGGCTCCAAAGGACGCTCGAAGGGCGACTCTCTTGGCCATGGCGCATTCTATACGCCCGATGAGTCGGGTGAGGGCGGTGTGCCGGAAACGGTGGCGCCCGAGCAGACACTTGCGGAGCAGTTGGAAGAACTGCCGCATGACGAGCTTGTGCGGATCGTCGAAACCATGGAAGAGGATATGCGTAACGCTTCTGCCGCCATGGACTTTGAGGAGGCGGCGCGCCTGCGCGATGCCGTCGTTCAGATTCGGGCGATGCTCGAGGGTGCGTCTGAGGACGAGACGATCGAGCGCTTGCGTTTGCAGGCCCGCAAGGGTTCCACGTTCGCATCGGGCAGAAAACGCCAGGGTGCACGGTTTAAGAAATAGCGAACAGGCCCCGAGTTCCCTGTGGAGCTCGGGGCCTATGTCTTTTGCGCGCTGGAATTCGTGCGTTAGAGGTCTGCGATCAGGGCTTCGGCACAACGAATGCCGTCGGTGGCCGCGCTCATGATGCCGCCGGCATATCCAGCTCCCTCACCACAAGGGTAGAGGCCCGGGGTCGACACGGCATGGCACGTTCGGTCTCGGGTGACAGTGACCGGTGAGCTCGAACGAGTCTCCACGCCGGTAAGAACGGCATCGGGACGGTCGTAACCTCGTAGCTTTTTTCCGAGTAGGGGAAGTCCTAGGCGGAGCGACTCGACGATATGCTGCGGCAGGGCTTCGTCAATTGCCGTCCAGGTCACACCGAGCGGATAGGTGGGCTTTACCTTTCCGGGCGCCTTGCTGGCGCGTTCTGCGAGGAAATCTCCGACGAGTTGTGCCGGTGCGTTCCAGTTGGAACCGCCCAGGCGATAGGCGGCCGCCTCGCAGGCACGTTGGAGCTCGATGCCGGCGAGCGGGTCATCGTTGGGAAGGTCCTCAGGCGTGACGTTAACGAGCAGGGCGGCGTTTGCGTTGCGTCCGTCGCGGGCATTGAGGCTGGCGCCGTTGACGCACAGGTGGCCCTGCTCGGAAGAGGCGGCGACAACCTGCCCGCCGGGGCACATGCAAAACGAGAACACGCTGCGGCCGTTGGGAAGATGGGCGACGAGCTTGTAGGGGGCTGCTCCGAGGGCAGGATGTCCCGCCAAGGCTCCATATTGGGCTCGGTCGATGTCGCGCTGCGGATGCTCGATGCGAACGCCCATGGCAAAGGTCTTTTGTGCGAGGGCCACGTTGTGGTCCTTAAGGAGCTCAAAAATATCGCGAGCAGAATGCCCGCAGGCGAGGATGAGGTGCTTTGTCTCGATTGGCTCGTAAGTGGCGTCTTGGGACGATTGGACATCAATACCGGTGATGGCGCCAGACGCGTCGATGTGAATGTCGACGAGCTTCGTTCGATAACGGACGATACCTCCGAGCTGCTCGATGCGCTGGGATATAGCGGTGACAACCGTGGGAAGGATGTCGGAGCCAATGTGCGGCTTGGCATCCCACAGAATATCGCGGGGCGCACCCGCCTCGACGAAGGTTTCGAGGATAAGGCGATGGGCGGGATTTTTTGTTCCCGTATTGAGCTTGCCGTCCGAGAAGGTCCCCGCGCCGCCCAGACCAAACTGGATATTACTCTCGGGGTCGAGGATGCGCTCCTTTAGAAAGAGGTCGATCGCATGCGAGCGGCGAAATGCCGGGTCGCCGCGCTCGATGAGCAAGGGCTTAAGACCTGCTTTGGCGAGCGTTAGCGCGGCGAAAAGGCCAGCGCATCCGGCGCCGACAACGACAGGGCGTTCTTGAGGTGCGTCGGAGACGGGGGTGGGGAATGAAGACCCATCGTCTTTTATCGCGCGTACGCGCGAGCGGTCACGCTCGGAAACGCTGTCGACCGCTTCTCGCTCGAGGTGGGGACTGGTCAGCTCAACACGAAAGCTCAGGATAAAATGGACGTCTCGTTTTTTGCGAGCGTCGATTGACTTGCGGTGGAGCTCGATGGACTTGATCTCGGAGTCTTTGCAACGTAGGACGCGCTTGGCGACTCGCTTGCCAACAATGAGGCAGGCATTTTCATCGCCGGCTTCATCGAGCGACGCGTTGACTTGGGTGATTTCAAGCATCGAGGTCTCCTTAGAGGCAAGAAAGAGGCCGTCCGGTATCCCAGACGGCCCGAATGCGTTTTTGATTATAGACTGCGCGGCTACAGGCTGCTTGCAGCGCGAATGCCCGAGAGCCATGCCCACGCAAGGTTAAAGCCTCCGCAATCGGCGTCGATGTCGAGCGCTTCGCCGCAGACGTAAAGCGGGGTGTCGACAACGCTGCGCGCGCGTAGACTGGGTGTTGAGATGCTCTCGACAGATACGCCACCACGCGTGACCTGCGCCGAGCGCTCCTCGGCGGTTCCTTCGACGAGTAACTTAAAATGCTTGAGGATCGAGACCAGGTGGATGACATCGTTGGAGCCTGGATGGCACTGCTCGAACGCTGTGCAGACGACGCGGGAGAGTTGCGGGGCGAGCATGCCGTCGAGCCAACGGGGATCGCGGGGCGAAAAGCCGCCGAGCAGCTTAACGCGCCGGTTAAGCATATCGAGCAACTCGTCTTTAGAGAGGTCGGGGAAAACGTCGAGCAGGATCGTATCGCCGCGCTGGATACGACGGGAGAGGTTGAAGACAGCGACGCCCGAGATACCGAAGGTTCGAAACAGGACTTCACCGTCTTCGTGCCAGAGCTCATTATGATTGCGGGCGAGCGTCAAGCGGGCGCGGACGCGCAGGCCGTCCAACGTCTTGAGTGCCGCCCGATCGCCGACGACCGTTGCCGATACGGGGCAGAGGATGGGGCGCAGCGAAGTGAGGGGGAGGCTAAACGTATCGGCGATACCGGTGGGGTTGCCACCCGTGGCGATAATTACGGCATGTGCCTCCAGGGCCTCGTTCTTGCGAGGGACATCGGCGAGCGCTTTCCGAAGCGAGCGGAGCTCCGATTTTCGGTCGTCGTGCTTTTTTGCCTTGAGCGCCCGCGCTGGACGGTCTATTTGGAGTGTCCAGCCTTCGGAAGCTTTGTGCGCCGAGGCAACGTTGGCTCCGCAGATTAAGGTAATACCTAGGCGGTCGCAAACGTTGAGAAGCGCGTCGCGCACCGATTCTGCGCGAAGGGAGCGCGGGTATAGCCGGCCTTCCTCGGAGGTTGTCATGATGCCCAGCGAGGAGAAGAAACCCATAAGCTCTTGTTCGGGTTGGGGGCCCATGACAGATTCGACGAATGCGGGGTGGTTATACCGCTGAGGATCAATCGATTCGTTGGAGAGGTTGCAGCGGCCGTTACCGGTCGCAAGGAGCTTTAGGCCGCAGGCGACATCGCGCTCAACGATGCAGACGCTTTTGCCAGCACGTGCGGCCGTAATGGCGGCGGCGAGGCCTGAAGCCCCGCCGCCGATTAGCAGGACGTCATAGAAGGCGCTCGTGTTCACTTAGGCCTCGTCGGTCTCGTGCGGGGTAATAGCCTCGACGGCAGAGACTGCCTTGGGCAACATGCCATCGGGCAGCGCGGTCTCGACCTCGCCCTTATCGCAGGCCTCGGCGAGTGCCGGATTAATGGGAAGCGTGCCCAAGATGTCGAGGTTATAGCGCTCTGCGACCTCGGGGAGCTTGCTTTTGCCAAAGACCTCGATCTTCTTGCCGCAGTCGGGGCACTCGATATAGCTCATGTTCTCGACGATGCCCAGAATGGGGACGTTCATCTTCTCGGCCATGTTGACCGCCTTGGCGACGATCATCGAGACCAGGTCCTGCGGGCTCGTGACGATGACGATGCCGTCGACGGGCAGCGACTGGAAGACGGTGAGCGCGACGTCGCCTGTTCCCGGAGGCATGTCGACCAGCAGGTAGTCGATGGGGCCCCACGAGGTCTCGCTCCAGAACTGCCTAATGGCGCCTGCGATGACCGGACCGCGCCAAAGGACGGGGTCGGTCTCGTTTTGGAGCAGAAGGTTGGAGCTCATGACCTTGACGCCGTGCTCGGAGATTTCGGGCAGCATGAGGTTGCCAAGGGCATGGACGTGGCGTCCGCTCATGCCGAACATCTTGGGGATAGAGGGACCGGTGATGTCGGCATCGAGGACGCCGACCTTGTGGCCGTGACGGGCAAGCTCGGTGGCGATGGCACCGGTGACAAACGACTTGCCGACACCGCCCTTGCCGGAAAGCACGGCGATGACGCGTTTGACCTCGGACAGCGTGTTCTCCTCAAATTGCGACGGCGACGTTTGTCCGCCGGCGGCCTGTGCGTGCTCGCAACCCATGTATGACTCCTTTGTATATGTTGGGGCCGGAGCCCCGTGATGTGACACGAGCGTCATTGTACCCTCGTTTGCGAGCGGGAGTCATTTGCGATGCATTTGGGCCGAGCGTGCTTGCAATACGATGGGCCCAAGCGAATGGGCGGGCTTACTGAACTTTGCTGGCGAAATCGAGGTATTGCATGCGCTGCAGCTTGTCGATCGTCGAGGTGTATGGGCTGTCTTCAGATTCCAAGTTGTAGCGCAGCCCGTCGGCACCGAGATAGCCGGCGACATTGATGGTGGGCACATCTGACCTTGTTGCAAGCAGGGCCTTTTGATAGTCGGTGAGCGGGGCGCCGATCTTATTAAGGGTAATGGCTGCAATCTCGTTTGCCCCGACGGTGTCGTAGACGTTGAGCTCGGTATTGCCGGCGATTTCATAGTTAGCCCAGACGAAATAGGTTGACTGATAGACACGGAAAGCGTGGCTTGCCGTATCTTCCTGAGGGTACAGCTCGTCGTTGAGAGTCGTTGCGGCGCTCGGCTGATGGTCGCCAAAAAAGACAAGAACAACCGGTCTGCCGATATTGCGGAGCTCGTTGATAAAGTACTCGAGGTCCCGGTCGGATGCGTTGATGCAGGTGAGATAGGTGTTGAGCGCGCTATTGGCGCCCTCGCTGGCTCCCTCGACCCAATAGTTTGTCAGCTCTTCGGCGGGAACGGTGCCATAGTCGTAGCCGCCGTGATTTTGCATCGTGACGTCAAAGATGAACTGCGGCGCTTCGTCGGTTCTAAGCAGGTCGAGTATCTTGTCGTAGGTGGCGTAGTCGCATACGCCGGCATGGTAACAGGGCGCACCTTCGAAATCGCCGATTGAAAGAAAGTCTCCAAAGCCCAGCTGCTGATAGATCTTATCTCGATGGTAGTTGACGGGGTTTTGCGGGTGCATAGCGGTAGCGGTATACCCAAGCTCTTTAAGGTCCTTTGCCAGGCTGTTGACGCCATTCATCTGATACAGCTGATAGGGGATCTTGCCTAATCCGACAAAGGCCGTTGTCGCTCCGGTCAAAAATTCGAATTCGGAGTTTGCCGTTCCGCCACCGGTGACCGAAGCGAGCATGGTGCCGCGAACAAGTGTGTCGGGAAGCGAGTTGTAGAATGCGGGGCCGGTGTACCCGGCCGCCTGGAGCTGCTCAAAGCACGAAAGGTCGCTAAAACTCTCGTTCATGACGGCAACAATCGTCGGCTTGATTTCATTGAACTGGGCAACGGCAGCCGCGCGCTGCTCGCTCGAGCCATACGTGCTGTCGTAGGCGGCGGCGAGCTCCTGCTCGATGCTCTGCGCCTCATCGGGCGTATAGCCTTCGGGCTTCTCAATGGGCAACTCGTTGACCATTTCGGTGAACGAAGTGATAAAACCCTGAGACGTATATGTGGTGATGGGCTGCCAACGGTCAAATCCAAAATCCAGCGCCTGCTCCAAGTCGATGCTGGAAAAGCCTGAGAGCCCCACAACGGTCACTAGCAGAAAAGCGCAGAGGTTAGCGGCGATTGCGGGGAAGACATGGGTGGGCGTACGGAGCTTTCGCGGTCGGATAAGCGAAAGAAGCCCCAGGGAAATCTCCAGCAGGGCGAGAGAGGTTACGATTCCGGCGGTAAAGGTAAACTCGTATCCCTCGCTCACTTCCATTGCGGTGCCAAGGGCCAAGATATCGCTTGGCAGGATGGCTTCGCCTTTAAACGTTATGACGAAGTGCTCGGCAATGCCAAGGATGCAACAGGCGACGGGCACGAGGGCCATGACGCCTCCATGACGCTGTCCCAGCAAATAAAGGGAGAGCAGAACCGTCGCGAGCAGCCCGACGGAAAACCCGAATGAGTTGGCGGGAATGCGATAGAACGTTTCGTTACAGGCAATTTCGAGCGAAACGAACGAGAGCGCTGAAACAGCGGCGATGACAAGGATGTCACGGCAAATACAGGCAACCGTTCCCGTCGCAAGATCGGTTTGGTCGATAAGTCCCGAAACCAAGGGCTCGACAAGAAGTATGACGGCGGTAGCACCGAGCGCCGAATAAGAAAGGACCCATAGGGAATTGTCCTCATTTACGAGCAATTGATTCGTAATCCATGCAGCTACCATGCCGAGCGGGATGAGGAGCGTCGCGCACCAAAAGACGCGGGCAATGGGCGGCTTTTCATTGTGTTTGATTGAAAAATACACGCGCACGACGACGGTGGCCACGATAAGGACGGCGATGAATATGGGCAGATTGGCCATGTCGCTCGAAGTGATTTCAAGGGGGATATCTTCGGTCATGGACGTTCCTCTGTTACAGCAAATTAAGTTCAGTAGTAGATTACTGTAACCTTTCCACGGCATTTCGAGAAACAAAGCACCCGATACGCAAAGCTAAAGGTCTGCGAATCTTGTATTACGAACATCTGTGCGCGTCGAGTGCGCTAAACTCATCGACAGTATGATTCGATGCAATAGGAGGCAAGGAGCTTCCATGTCTGATTCTTCTATCGTTATTCGCGGCGCTCGTGAGCACAACCTCCGTGATATCGATGTTTCCATTCCGCGCGACCAACTCGTGGTCATTACCGGTCTTTCTGGCTCGGGCAAGAGTTCGCTGGCATTTGACACTATCTATGCCGAGGGCCAGCGTCGATACGTCGAGAGTCTTTCGAGCTATGCGCGCCAGTTCTTGGGCCAGATGGACAAACCCGACTTGGATTCAATCGACGGCCTTTCGCCGGCGGTGTCGATCGACCAAAAGACGACGTCTAAAAACCCTCGCTCGACGGTTGGCACCGTAACCGAGATTTATGACTATCTGCGCCTGCTGTTCGCCCGTGTGGGCACTCCGCACTGTCCCGAATGCGGCCGCGTCATTGAGCGTCAGACGACCGACCAGGTTGCCGACAAGGTCTTGGCGGCGGGGGAGGGCCGTCGCGCGTTTGTGCTGGCACCGGTGGTGCGCGGGCGAAAAGGCGAGTACACCAAACTGTTTGAGGACCTTCGCGCCGAGGGCTTTAGCCGCGTGCGTGTCGACGGTGAAGTGCGCTCGCTCGACGATCCGATCGATCTGGACAAGAAGTTCAAGCACGATATCGAGGTCGTGGTCGATCGCATCGTGATCCGTGAGAACTCTCTGGGCCGTATCGCCGAGTCTGTTGAGCAGGCGACCGCGCTGGCTCACGGCAATGTAAACGTGTACATGCTGCCCGATCGTGATGCTCCCGAGGGGACCGAGGGCGAGCTGCTGGAGTATTCGTTGGCCTTGGCGTGCCCGGAGCATGGTCACTCCATTGACGATCTTCAGCCGCGTGATTTTTCGTTCAACGCTCCCTATGGCGCATGTCCTGAGTGCGACGGCCTGGGCTTTAAGAAAACCGTTGATGCCGAGGCGCTGATCGAGGACCCCTCGAAGTCCATTGCCGACGGAGTCTTTGGTAGCCTGTTTGGCAATTCGAACTACTATCCGCAGATTTTTGCTGCGGTCTGCAAACACTTTAAGGTGAGCACCGATACGCCGTGGGAGGACTTGCCCCCTCGCGTGCGTCGTGCATTCTTGGATGGCCTGGGCGATACGAAGATCTCGGTCGACTACCAAAAGCTCGACGGACGTCGCAGCCAGTGGGATACCAAGTTTTCGGGCGTTCGCAACATCCTGTACGAACGCTATACCGAGACGACGAACGAGAACACCAAGGCGCGCTTGGAGAAGTACATTCGCGAGGAACCGTGCTCGAGCTGCCACGGCGCTCGTTTGCGCCCTGAGATGCTCGCCGTCACCGTGGGTGGCAAGTCCATTTACGAGGTTTGTTGCCTGTCGTGCCGTGAGTCGCTCGAGTTTTTTGAGGGCCTGGAGCTCACCGAGCGCCAACAGTTTATCGGCGGGCGCATCGTCAAGGAAATCCTGGAGCGCTTGCGTTTTCTGGTCGATGTTGGACTCGACTATCTGACGCTCGATCGTGCCTCGGCGACGCTTTCTGGTGGCGAGGCGCAGCGTATTCGCCTGGCAACGCAGATCGGCGCGGGTCTCATGGGCGTGCTCTATATTCTGGATGAGCCCTCGATCGGTCTTCATCAGCGTGACAACGAGCGCCTGATCAAGACGCTCGAGCGCCTGCGCGATATCGGCAATACCGTTATCGTCGTCGAACACGACGAGGATACAATCCGTGCCGCCGACTACGTGATCGACATGGGGCCCGGCGCCGGCGTCAACGGCGGACACGTAGTCGCGGCGGGAACGCCTGCCGATATCATGGCGTGTACTGAGTCGATGACGGGCGCTTATCTGACCGGCAAACGAATGATCCGGGTGCCTGATGAACGGCGCAAACCCGGTCGCGGCTGCCTTAAAATTACGGGCGCTCGAGCCAACAACCTCAAAAACGTTACTGCCAAGATCGAGTTTGGTACGCTTACGGTTGTTACCGGCGTGTCGGGATCGGGCAAGAGCTCCCTAGTTACCGACACCATTGCGCCTGCCCTTACGAATGCCATTCACCGCTCGACGCGCCCTGTGGGTCCGTATAAGAAAATCGAGGGCATCGAGTGTATCGATAAGGTTATCGATATCGACCAGTCGCCGATTGGCCGCACGCCGCGTTCCAACCCTGCTACCTATATCGGCCTGTGGGATGATCTTCGCGCACTGTTTGCGAGTACGCCGGAGTCGAAGGCGCGCGGCTACTCGCCAGGTCGTTTCTCCTTTAATGTGAGTGGCGGGCGCTGTGAGGCGTGCAAGGGCGACGGACAGATCAAGATCGAGATGCACTTCCTTCCCGATATCTACGTTCCCTGCGAAGTTTGCGGCGGTAAACGCTACAACCGCGAGACACTCGAGGTCACCTATCGTGGCAAGACCATCTCGGACGTGCTCGACATGAGCGTTACCGAGGCGCTGGCCTTCTTTGGGAATATCCCGCAGATTAAGCGCAAGCTCCAGACGCTGTACGATGTAGGCTTGGGCTACGTGAGCCTGGGCCAGCCCGCCACGACGCTTTCGGGCGGCGAGGCGCAGCGTGTAAAGCTCGCCAAGGAGCTTCATCGACGCCAGACGGGCAAGACGTTCTATATTTTGGACGAGCCGACGACCGGCCTTCATTTTGAGGACGTCCGCCAGCTGCTCGATGTACTGCAGCGCTTGGTCGATGCGGGCAACACGGTGCTGGTGATTGAACACAACCTTGATGTCATCAAGGTTGCCGACCGCCTGATCGATATGGGTCCCGAGGGCGGTAACGGCGGCGGAACCGTCGTGGTTTCGGGTACACCGGAGCAGGTTGCGGACTGTCCGCAGAGTTATACGGGCAAGTTTTTGGCGCCGTTGCTCAGGCGTGACCGGGAGCGCCAGGCTCAACTTGATGCTCAATAAATAGGCGATTCAGTTTATGGGCGCCATCGACTCCCTGTGATTCGATGGCGCTTGCTGTGCCGAAGTGACGTATGCAGCCGAATTGGACATATACTTAATCCTTGCGTCCGAATGCGAGGGAAAGGATATGTCATGGCAAAGGCTGTAAAGACGCCAAAAACCAATGCGATGCGCGAGCTGGAAAGCGCCGGCATTTCCTATGTTCTACATACGTACGAAGACGATGGCGATGAGTCGGTGGGCCTGGGGGTCGCGATTTCGGAGCAGCTTGGCGAGGAGCCCGGTCAAGGATTTAAGACTTTGGTCTGTGTGACACCGTCC
>USMH01000010.1 GCA_900555745.1 uncultured Collinsella sp. | reverse complement strand
TGCGGCAAGCGAATCATGCACGCGGGCAAGCTCATCGGCCTGCTCAGAAGTGAGCTGGTAGATGCCATCGGCAGTAGCGGCGTTAAAGGCGTCGAGTGCGTCGGAGGGACGGCCGGCGGCAGAAAGTGCCTGACCCATGCCGGCATTGAGCGCACGCGTGTCGTCGCGGGGGCCGGCAAAGTCGATAGCCGTGCGGTAGGTCTCCACGGCATCCGCCGGACGGCCGAGCTTAATGAAGCAACGACCGAGCTCGCCGAGTGCGGCGGCAGGAGCCGGATTGGCGCCGTCGATGGCAGCCTGACGGAAGGCAGTACCCGCGTTGGCATAATCGCCCGACTGGAACAGCGCATTGCCCAGGCCCAGATAGGCCTTGAACGGCGTGGCATAGGAAGCATCCTGCGTAGCAGCAGAGAACGCCTGGGCGGCCGTCGTGTAGTCGCCCACGGCGGCGAGCGCCTTGCCGCGGTTGGTGAGCAGCGCGCCGCGCTTGCCGTAGGTGCCGTCGTTGAGGGCGGCGGCATAGGCCTCGGCGGCCTCGGCATACATGCCCAGGTGCATCAAGGCGTTGCCACGAAGGTGATCGGCCTCGCCCATAATCTCATCGGGAGTTTTTGCCGCCCCAAGCATCTGGGCTGCAGCGGAAAAATCACCCGCGCGGTAAGCGGCGCGGCCCTGTTGGATCAGCTGGCTATTCAAGGAAGTCCCCTTTACTCGTGAACGATCTCGACATGGACGATCTCGTCGCCGGCACGCAGCTGCGAAATCACATCGAGACCCTCGACCGTGGTACCAAAGACGGTGTAACCGGAATCGAGGTTATGCTGGGCACCCAGGCAGAAGTAGAACTGCGAACCCGCGGAATCGGGGTCCATGGAGCGTGCCATGGCAAGGGCACCATCGACATGGCTGTTGTGCGGATTGGTGGCAAACTCGCCCTTGATGCAGTAGCCGGGGCCACCGGTACCGGGCATGCCGTCGGGGCCCTCAAGACCGGCAGCGACGTCGGCGCCGGACATATCGCGGGTATTGGGGTCGCCGCCCTGAATGACAAAGCCGGGCACATAGCGATGGAACTTAAGGCCATCATAGAAACCCATCGTGGAAAGCTCGCAGAAGTTCGCGACATGAATGGGAGCGCCCTCGCCGTCAAACTTGACCTTGATGGTACCCTTCGACGTCTCGATAACGGCGCACTCGTCGCCGGCAAGCTGATACTCGGGCTTGTAGAGCTCCTTCTTAAAACCAAACATGTGGTTCCTTCCTCGTGCGTTTAAAGCATATTTGTACGAATTGTAGCAATAAGCATGCGCTTACATCAATTGCGCACGTAGGTTATGCCGACTATGGCGAACTAATTTTAGGAACGCTGCTGCGGCTTCCAGGAACCCACATTGGCGTCGTACTGGTTCAGCGCGCTGTTGCCGCCCTGCGCGATGGGCGCCAGAATCTCGCTTTGGTGGGAACTCATCGACTCGCCATCGGGAATGGCCAGCGAGATGTCCCAGCTCTGACAGATCACGTCGACACGCTCGAACATCCACTCGGCAAGCTGCTTTAAGTGGGCGATGTCATCCGCATAGACCGTATCGTCCTGATACTTAAGGTTGTTGAGCTCATCTTGCGTCTTTTTGATCTGGTCGCGCAGGGCGTAGGCACTCTGCGACAGCTCTTGGCGGGTGGACAGCGGCGTTCGGAGATAGCCGTTGTTAAAGGAATCGATGACCTCGCCGATCTGGTCCTCGTCACCGTAGGACACGATGGTCTGATACAGACCGTCGAGCCTGGTATAGAGCTGATCATCGGTGAGCACGGTTTCTTCCTGGACCACCTCGGCAGAATCGTCCTGCTTGGTATCGTCCTCAGTCGCCTCGCCCTTTTGGCGCGTAGGGAAGGTCGTCTGCGCGGCCTGGCCAAACTGGTCATAGAAGCCAGGCATGACACCCATGGGATCGGCCGTCACGAACCAATAGGCACCGCCGCAAAGGACGGCAAGGACCGCGATGACGATGAGCGGCTTGGGGATATGACGCTTGTGCTTGTGATAGGCGTCCTCGTCGGGATGCACTTTGCGCTTGGGTTTTTGAGCATCGTCATGCAGAGAAACCGGCGTGGGAATATCGACCTTGGGGATACCGAAATCCTTATCGAAAGCCGGCAGCACGCAGGTCTCATTGGGGTCGGCGGCGTCCGAAAGCACCGCAGCGGCAGAGGCCGGCGCATGCGGCACCTCGGTATCGATCTGCTCTTGCGTTAGGCGCGGAAAGCCCGCCGTGCGGCCCGCTGCCAGATCGGATGCGGCCGCGTCCTCGGAGAGGATACCCGGAGCGGGGCGTCCGCATTTGGGACACGTACGATCATGCGGAGAAAGACGGGCACCGCAGCCCTCACAAAACACGAACTCGGTGTGCTCGGGACCATCGCCCGGACCCACATAGGCGTTGCAGTAGGGGCAGAACGAGGCGCCGTCCTCGATAGTCTTAAGGCAATGCGGGCAGATCACGGCATCCTCTTTTCGAAGCAATTCAAACAATCGAGGTTAGAGCATAACATCGCCACGGCCCCACAGGAACAAGGCACCAATTCAACATCGCCAGGGCGCGTAGCTACTTCTTCTTTTTGCTTGGCATCGAGACTTTGATGCCTTGGGCGGACTTGGTCACACGAGAGCGCTTAGCTCCGGTACTCTTCTTTTTCTTGGGCTGGGCCTGGGCCACGCCCTCGAGTGCGCGGGCCTCGGCCTCGCGAGCGGTGCGATCTTCGCGGCGCTGCGCCATGTCGGCGGCGACGCGCTTGGCAAAACGCTCGGCCGTCGAACCCGTCGAGCTCACCTTGCCGCCACCGCGACCCAGGCGGACGCGCACACCGCGGCCAAAACCAGTTGCGGCATGACGACGACGCGGCTTGAGCGAATCCATCATCGTGGCGAGCTTAAAAAACACCGAGCAGGTAAAGACTACAATGACAGCCAAGATAACCATCTGGCCCATCGACAGGTTGGCAATGGACAGCAGCTCTGGGAATCCGATAATGCCCACCAGGATGCCGGCGACTACAAACACAAAGAGCACCACACGTAAGGGCGTGAGAGGTTGCGAGATGCGCCAGATCAGGCTGACGCTCGCCGCGCACGACGTAAGCAAGCACATCGTAGACAGCGTGAGCTGGCTAAAGCCAAACACGCGCGCCACAAAGATATCGAGCGCCGCAGCCAAAATGACCGCAATCGACGCCGGCAGTGCACGCTTGAGTACGTTGGTCAAAAACGCACCCTTCACGCGAGCATTGTTGGGCTCCAGCCCCAGCACAAAGCCCGGCGCGCCGATGCAGAAGAAGTTGATGAGCGTCATCTGAATGGGCTCAAAGGGGTACGGCGGCAGCGCGATACACAGCGCCGCCAGGCCCATCGAGAAAAGCGTCTTGGTCAGAAAAAGCGCGGCAGAGCGCTGAAGGTTATTGATAGAACGACGGCCCTCGGCCACCACAGCGGGCATCGAGGCAAAGTCGTTATCGACGAGCACGATCTCGGCCACATTGCGCGCTGCATCGGAGCCGGCAGCCATCGCCACGGAGCAGTCGGCCTCCTTGAGCGCCAGCACGTCGTTGACGCCGTCGCCCGTCATGGCCACGGTGTGCCCGCGGCGTTTGAGCGCCTGTACGAGCTCGCGCTTCTGCTGCGGCGTCACACGCCCAAAGACGTGGTAACGGTCCACTGCCGCATCAATCTTGGACGGCGTATCGAGGGTTGTCGCGTCCACGTAAGCATCGGCGCCCGGCACGCCCACCACGCGCGCGATCGACGACACCGTACGCGGGTCATCGCCGCTGATCACGTTGAGGGTCACGCCCTGCTCGTTAAAGTAGCCGATAGTCTCGGCCGCCGAGGTGCGAATCTCGTCACGGATGGTCACAAAGCCCACGGGTTCAGCCTCGCCCACCATATCGCCGTCTGGCGTAAAGCCGTCCACGCGCGCGACCACAAGCACGCGGCAGGTATCGGCAAGCTCGGCCACACGATTTTCGACCTGAGCAAATGCGCGATCAGAGAGCACAAACTGCGCGGCGCCCATCACATAGGAGCCCTGTACAAACGACGCGCCGCTCCACTTTTTGGACGACGAGAACGGAATGACCGACAGCGGCTCGGACACCTCGACTGGACGGTCGGCGTAGTAGTTGAGCAGCGCCTGGCAGGTCTCGTTGGCATCTGCCGAGGTCGCACGTGCCACGTTGGCAAGCGCAAAGTCGAGCACCGTGGTCTCGACGGGGACAGCCGCCTCGTCCGAGTCCGCGCCAAAGCCAACACCCTCAACAGGCAGCGGGTAGGTGCCCTCGACCTCCATACGGCCCGAGGTAATGGTGCCCGTCTTGTCCAGGCACAGCACGTCGACGCGCGCGAGCGTCTCGATGCAGTAGAGCTGCTGTGCCAGCACCTTGCGACGTGCCAGGCGCACCGTGGCAATCGCGAGCACCGACGAGGTCAGCAGCACCAGGCCCTGAGGAATCATGCCCAGCAGGGCACCCACCGTGGACAGCAGCGCCGAAGAAGACACACGACCGGCCAGCAGCTCGGAGAAGCACCAGGAAAGCGCGCTATCCCCCGGGGTTCCCGCGGCATCCCACAGCTCGCTCACACTCGAGGAAAAGAGCGCCAGACCAAGCGGAATCATGATAATGCTCGCGAACCGCACGATGGCGTTCAGTGCGTTCATGATCTCGGAATTGACCTTTTTGACGTATTTGGCCTCGTTATTGATCTTTGCCACGTAGTTATCGGCGCCGACATGGATCACGCGGGCGCGCAGCAGGCCCGAGTCGATAAAGCTGCCGCTCATGAGCTCGGAGCCTGGCTGTTTCTTGATGAGGTCGCTCTCGCCCGTCAGCAGGCTCTCGTTGACGAGCGCCTCGCCAGACACAACCACGGCGTCGGCGGGAATCTGGTCACCGCGCCCCAGGCGAATGATATCGTCGAGCACGATCTGGTCCAGGTCGAGCTCCACCTCGGCGCCGTCGCGCACCGCGATGGCCTTCTTAGAGGTGAGCAGCGTAAGCTTGTCGACCATCCGCTTGGAACGCATGGACTGAATGACGCCAATTGCCGTGTTCAAGAACACCACGAACAGGAACGTCAGGTTCTTAAACGAACCGGTCAGCAGCACCAAAATCGCCAAGATCACGTTGATCAAGTTGAACAGCGTGCAGAGGTTCTCGATGATGAGCTCTTTGACCGACATGGTCTTGAGCTCCATGTTGCGGTTGATCTTACCGGCGGCGATGCGCTCCTCGACCTCGGCGGTCGAGAGTCCGCGCTCGATATCCGTTGCTGCCATACCACGTCCCATCACGTCGCGTCGGTATAAGAAACCGCCCGGACCATGCGAGGTTCGGACGGTCTTACGTTCGAGGGTGCCCCATGTTGGATTCGAACCAACGGCCTTCTGCTCCGGAGGCAGACGCTCTAATCCCCTGAGCTAATAGGGCGAACGGTAGGCATTATACCCAAGTGCGCCACGGGCTAACAAAATAATAGAAAAAGCTTTGCAATTACGTGGGAGACGCGCCGCGACGGTGCGCTTTAGGCGGCAAAAGCGAGTCAGATAGTATAAACTCTCATGCACATATATAACGGCTCGCGATGCGGGCCGTTTTTGCAAGGGTTATCCATCGAGGTGAGAGGCACACCATGATTGCGATTTTAAAGCAGAGCGCCAGTGACGAAGCCGTAAGCCACATTGTCAGCTGGATCGAGAAAAAAGGACTCAAGACCGACGTCTCGCGCGGCGAGAACGAGACCATCATCGGCTTGGTGGGCGACACGACCAAAATCGACCCGTTCCTGCTCGAGTCCATGGACGTCGTCGAGCGCGTACAGCGCGTCTCCGAGCCGTTCAAGCGCGCCAACCGCAAGTTCCACCCCGAGGACTCCGTCATCGACTGCGGCCACGACGTCAAGATCGGCGGCGACCAGTTCCAGGTCATCGCCGGCCCCTGCTCCGTCGAGGGCGAGAACCTCATCCGCATCGCCCGCCGCGTGAAGGCCGCCGGCGCCACGATGCTGCGCGGCGGCGCCTACAAGCCCCGCACCTCCCCGTACGCCTACCAGGGCATGGGTCCCGCCGGCCTGGACCTGCTGTGCGAGGCATCCGCCGAGCTCGACATGCCGATCGTCACCGAGATCATGGACCCGCGCGACGTGCAGGTCTTCCTCGACAAGAAGATCGACGTCATGCAGATTGGCGCCCGCAACGCCCAGAACTTCCCCCTGCTCAAGGAAGTCGGCAAGACGCAGACCCCGATTCTGCTCAAGCGCGGCATGTCCAGCACCGTCGACGAGCTGCTTATGGCAGCCGAGTACATCATGAGCGAGGGCAACGATAACGTCATTCTGTGCGAGCGCGGAATCCGCACCTTCGAGACCCGCACCCGCAACACCTTCGACCTCAACGCCGTGCCGGTGCTGCACCACCTGTCGCACCTGCCCGTCGTCGCCGACCCCAGCCACGCCACCGGTTACACCCGCTATGTTGAGCCCATGGCGCTCGCCGCGACTGCCTGCGGCGCCAACGGTCTGGAGATCGAGGTCCACGACGACCCGAGCCACGCTTGGTCCGACGGCGCTCAGGCCCTCACCCCCGACCAGTTCGACGACACCATGCGCCGCATCCGCGCCATCCGCGAGGTCGTCTGCCAAGAGACCGTTCAGGAGTAGCCCATGGGTACGGTGAGAAACGCACGCGTTAACCAGGGTGGCCCCAAGTGCGCCGGCATCGTGGGCCTGGGCCTCATCGGCGGCAGCTTTGCCCGCGGCTATGCGCAGGCGGGCGTCCGCGTGCTGGCCTGGGACCCCGATGACGACGTCATGACGGCCGCCAGTATGGGTACCGTTGCCGGCGAGCTCAACGACGAGACGCTCGGCGAATGCGACATCATCGTCCTGGCATGCTACCCCGAGGCCTGCATCGAGTGGCTCGAGGCGCACGCCCGGGCACTCGCCGACGCCACCGACACCGAGGCCATCATGGGCCCCGTGGTGATCGACACCGTGGGCGTCAAGGGTATCGTGTGCGAGCGCGCCTTTGAGCTTGCCCGCGAGCACGGTTTTTACTTTGTGGGCGCGCATCCCATGGCAGGCACGCAGTTCTCGGGCTACGCGCATTCCCGCGCCGACCTGTTCCAGGACGCACCGCTCGTGCTCGTGCCGCCCGCGGTGGACGATGCGCTCAAACTGGAGCTTTTGGGCCAGGTGCGCGAGATGGTGCGCCCCTTGGGCTTTGGCAAGTTCAGCGTGACCAGCGCCGCCGAGCACGACCGCGTCATCGCCTTCACGAGCCAGCTTGCGCACGTGGTGTCCAACGCCTACGTAAAGAGCCCGACCGCCCAGGTCCACCACGGCTTTTCGGCCGGTAGCTACCGCGATCTCACCCGCGTGGCGCACCTCAACCCGCAAATGTGGTCCGAGCTCATGATCGACGACGCCGACGCGCTCGCCTTCGAAATCGACCACCTGATCGAGTCGCTTGGCGCCTACAGCCGCGCCCTTAAGGACCGCGACCAGCGCTATCTGGAGAATCTCCTTGCCGAGGGCGACCGCATTAAGCGCGCACTCGACGACGAGGCCTCCCACTAGACCACCTATCACGCCAGGTCGAAAGGACCGAAGCTTATGGCGATTACCATCGATATCGACACCGCACGCCCCTACCAGGTGCATGTTGGCACGTTTTTGCTGGAGCAGGCGGGACCGCTCGTGCGCGCCACTGCCGGCGGCACCAAGGCCGTCATCGTGACGGACACCAACGTGGGCCCGCTCTACCAGATGCCCGTTAAGCAGAGCCTGGAGGCGTCAGGCTACGAAGTGAGTATCTGCACCTTCGAGGCCGGCGAGGCCCATAAGCGCGCCGAAACCTATGTTGCCATTTTGGAGTTTGTGGCCGAGCACGAGCTTTCGCGCTCCGACGTGATCGTGGCACTCGGCGGCGGCGTCGTGGGCGACGTGGCCGGCTTTGTGGCCGCCACCTACATGCGTGGCTGCAAGTTTGTGCAGATCCCCACGAGCCTGCTCGCCATGGTGGACTCGTCGGTGGGCGGCAAGACCGCCATCGACCTGGCTGCCGGCAAGAACTTGGCCGGCGCCTTTTGGCAGCCGAGCGTGGTTATCGCCGACGTGGGATGCCTTGCCACCCTAACGCCTGAGCAGTTCGCCGACGGCTGCGGCGAGGTCGTCAAGCACGCCGTGATCGCCGACCCCGAGCTCTTCGCCGAGCTGGAGAAGACCCCGCTCACGCTGGAGCTGCTCAACCGCGATGTGGCCCGCGTAGCGCTCATCATCGCCCGCAATATCGACATCAAGCGCGCCGTGGTCGTTGCCGACGAGCGCGAGACCAACCAGCGCAAGCTCCTCAACTTTGGACACAGCGCCGGACACGCCGTCGAGGCCTGCGAGCACTTTGAGCTCGGACACGGCAACTGCGTGTCGATCGGCATGGGCATCATCACGCGCGCCGCGGCCCTGCACGGCGTTTGCGATACTGCACTGCCCGGTCGTATCGAGGAGCTCTGCGCGCGCCATGGCCTCAAGACCCGCTGCGACCTAGATGCCGACGCCGTTTTTGCCGAGGCGCTCCACGACAAAAAACGCGCGGGCGACACCATCGACCTGGTGATTCCGCACGGCATTGGCCGCTGCAGCATCGACCGCACGCCGCTTTCCACCTTCCATGATTTAATTTCCGAAGGCCTCGGCCAGAAGGGAGACGCATCCGCATGCTAGCCCGCATCACCCCGTCCCCGCTCAAGGGCACCGTTCCCGCCATCGCGTCCAAGTCGATGGCACATCGCCTGATCATCTGCGCTGCGCTTGCCAACGGCGAGACACACGTCGCCTGTAACACCACCTGCGCCGACATCGAGGCTACGGTGCGTTGCCTTACGGCCCTGGGTGCTCGCATCGAGACCGTCGAGGATGGCTTCCAGGTCCATCCCACTATGAAGAGTGTTGAGTTCGGTCTGCTCAAGGCCCTTGCCGGCGGCACGCTCGACTGCGGTGAAAGTGGCTCCACGCTGCGCTTTATGCTGCCCGTCGCCTGCGCGCTGGGTGCGGATGCCACCTTCGTGGGCCAGGGCCGCCTGGGCGCCCGCCCGCTCTCGCCGCTCTCGGACGAGATCATCGCCGCCGGCTGCGACCTACAGGGTCTGGGCGGTTTTCCGCTCAAGACGAGCGGACGCATGCGCCCGGGCACCTTTGTGCTGCCGGGCAACGTAAGCTCGCAGTATATCTCCGGCCTGCTGCTGGCAGCCCCGTTGCTCGCTCAGCCCTCCTGCGTGCAGGTGACCGGCCTCATTGAGAGCCGCCCCTACATCAACCTAACGATCCAGGCCATGAAGGCCTTTGGCGTTGAGGTCAACGTCGAGCGCATTCCCGCCAAGGACGGTCAGCCCGAGGTCACGAACTTCCGCGTGAGCAGTGGCTCGTATCGCACGCCCGGCAACGTGGCCGTCGAGGGCGACTGGTCCAACGCTGCCTTTTGGCTGTGCGCCGGCGCCATCGGCTCCGACCCCATCACCGTCGAGGGCGTGTCGCTGAGCTCCGCACAGGGCGACCGCAACGTGCTTGCCGCGCTTTCGCGCTTTGGCGCCCGTATCGTGCGCTCCACCAACGCCGCCACCGTGCAGTCCGACAAACTTGCCGGATTTGAGATGAGCGCCCACGACATTCCCGACCTGGTGCCTGTTATCTCGGCCGTGGCCTCGCTGGCACAGGGTCGCACCTTTATCCGCGATTGCGCCCGTCTGCGTATCAAGGAATCCGACCGCCTGACCACCACCACCCGCGAGCTCACCGCGCTTGGCGCGCAGGTGCGCATTGCCGGCGATGACCTCATCATCAAGGGTGTCGATGCCTTCACCGACGGCGAGGTCGATTCGCACAACGACCACCGCATCGCCATGATGGCCGCCATCGCCGCGAGCCGCGCCACCGGCGAGGTCGTGATCCACGGCGCCGAGGCCGTCAACAAGTCCTATCCCGATTTCTTCGACCACTACCGCCTGCTGGGCGGCAAGGTCACGCTCGAGGAGGAATAGCATGTCCTCGACCTTTGGCAACGTCTTACACTTAAGCATCTTCGGCCAGTCGCACTCCCCCGCTATCGGCTGCTCGCTCGATGGCATCCCGGCGGGCATCGCCGTGGACCAGGAAGCGCTGCAGGCCTTTTTGGACCGTCGCGCCCCCGGTCGCGACGAGACCACAACCAAGCGCCGCGAGGCCGACGCCGCCCACATCATCGCCGGTGTGGTCGATGGACATACCACCGGCGCGCCCATCGCCGCGATTATCGAGAACACCAACACGCGCTCCAAGGACTATTCCGAGCTGCGCCGCAAGCCCCGCCCCGGGCACGCAGACTTTCCGGCGCGTGTGAAGTACCACAACATGCACGACGTCGCCGGCGGCGGGCACTTCTCCGGCCGTCTGACGGCCCCTCTATGCATCGCCGGCAGCATCGCGCTGCAGGCACTCGAGGCCCGCGGCATTCGGGTGATGGCGCATGTGGCGCAGATCGGCGGCATCTCCGACCTGCCCATGGACGACATGGTCTATCGCGAGGCCGACCGCAAGGCGATCCTTACGAACGATCTGCCGTGCATTGACGCCGCCGCAGCCGGCCGCATGCGCGAGGAGATTCTTGCCGCGCGCGACGAGCTCGACAGCATCGGCGGCATCGTGGAGTGCGGCATTTACGGGCTTCCCGCGGGCATCGGCGACCCCATGTTCGACGGCATCGAGAACCGCATCGCGCAAATCGCGTTTGGCATTCCCGCCGTAAAGGGCGTGGAGTTTGGCATGGGCTTTGCCGTGGCCGCCATGCGCGGCAGCGAGAACAACGATCCGTATCGCATCGACGCCGAGACCGGCGAGATCGAGGTTGAGTCCAACAACGCCGGCGGCATCCTGGGCGGTATTTCGACCGGCGCGCCCGTCATGTGGCGCATGGCCGTAAAGCCAACGCCCTCGATTGGCCGCGAGCAGCAGACCGTAGACATGGACGCCATGGAAAATGCCGAGCTCTCGATCCACGGCCGCCACGATCCCTGCATCGTCCCCCGAGCCGTCCCCGTAGCCGAAGCAGCCGCCGCCCTCGCCATCTGGGACGCTCTCCTCGAGGACGCCGCCCAGCTCTAACCCGACTCACCTGGGTTGCCTGCCAACTCAGCCGTTACGTGAAAGGGGCCTCCATGGACCTTGCTGACATCCGCCAGGCCATCGATGGCATCGACACCACGCTCCTCAACAGCTTTGTCGAGCGAATGGACATTGCCACCGAGGTAGCCAAGTCAAAAATCGAGATGGGCAAGGCCGTCTTCGACCCCGCCCGTGAGCGCTCCAAGCTCAACAACCTCGCCAGCCGCGCGCCCGAGCGCTACGAGGCGCAGACCATCACCCTGTTCCGTCTCCTCATGAGCATGAGCAAGGCCGAGCAGCAGCGCTACATCAACGAGCTCAAGGGCATCACGGTGTCGCAAAAGGCCCATGCCATGGCCGCAGCCTTTGACACACCCTTCCCCCAGACGGCAACCGTCGCCTGCCAGGGCGTCGAAGGTGCCTACAGCCAAATCGCCGCGTGCAAACTCTTCGACGTGCCCGACATCGCGTTTTTCGAGACCTTCGAAGGCGTTATGCGCGCTGTGCGCGACGGCTTCTGCGAGTTTGGCGTGCTGCCCATCGAGAACTCTACCGCCGGCTCGGTCAACGCCGTCTACGACCTGCTCGCCCAGTTCGACTTCCACATCGTGCGCTCGCTTCGCCTCAAGATCGACCACAACTTGCTCGTCAAGCCCGGCACCAAGCTCGCCGACGTGCGCGAGGTCTACAGCCACGGCCAAGCCATTGCCCAGTGTGCCGGCTTTATCGAGTCCCACGACCTGCACGCCACCAAGTACCCAAACACGGCCATGTCGGCCGAGATGGTCGCCAACTCCGAGCGCACCGACGTCGCCGCCATCGCCTCGCGCAGCTGTGCCACGCTGTATGGCCTCGAGGTGCTGGAGCCCAATATCCAAGACTCGGACAACAACTACACGCGCTTTGTCGTCATCAGCCGCGAGCCGCGCGTCTACCCCGGCGCCAACCGTACCTCGCTCATGATCACCACGGCCAACGAGCCGGGCGCCCTCTATCGCGTGCTCGAGCGCTTCTACGCACTCAACATCAACCTCATCAAGCTCGAGAGCCGCCCCATCCCCGGTCGCGACTTTGAGTTTATGTTCTACTTTGACCTGGACTGCCCCTTTGGCAGCAAGGCCCTCGACGACCTGCTCGATTCGATCGACGACGTGTGTGAGAGCTTCACCTACTTTGGCAGCTACACGGAGGTGCTCTAGATGACCGATACCGCCGCAACCCGCCCCTACGGCGTGCTGGGCCGCGTGCTGGGCCACAGCTACACCCCGACCATCTACAAAGAGCTCGCTGGGCTCGAGTACGTGCGATTTGAGCGCGAGCCCGAGGACCTCTCGGCCTTTATGACCGGCAACGAGTGGGAAGGCACCAACGTGACCATCCCCTACAAACGCGCCGTCATGAACTACCTGGACGAGCTGAGCCCGCTCGCCGAGCGCATGGGCAACGTCAACACCATCACGCGCCTGCCCGACGGGCGCCTGCGCGGCGACAACACCGACTACTTTGGTTTTCAGTGCCTGGTCGAGGAGCTGGGGGTTGAGGTTACCGGCAAGAAGGTCCTCGTGCTTGGCGCTACCGGTGGTGCCGGCACCACGGCAAGCATGGTGCTCGGCGACCTTGGCGCCACCGTGGTGCCCGTGGGCCGCACGAGCGAGGTCAACTACGGCAACATCGCGCAGCAGTCCGACGCCGCCCTACTCGTCAACTGCACGCCCGCCGGCATGTTCCCCCATTGCCCCGACGCGCCTTGCACGCTCGAAGGGCTCGATGCGCTCGAAGGCGTTATCGACATTGTCTACAACCCCGCCCGCACGGGCCTGATGCTCGAGGCCGAGCGCCGCGGTATCCTCTGCATCGGCGGCCTGCTGATGCTCGTGGCCCAAGCGGCACAGGCCGTCGGGCGCTATACCGGCCAAGTCACCCCGCGCAAGCGCATCTTGGACGTAACAGAGCGTCTGTCTCGCCGCGAGCAAAACATTGCCCTGATCGGCATGCCGGGTTCGGGCAAGACCCGCGTGGGCGAGCAGATCGCCCTGCTCACGGGTCGCGAGCACATCGACTTGGACCGAGCGCTTGAGGAGCACCTGGGCATGCCCTGCGCCGACTATATCGTCGAGCGCGGCGAGGCAACCTTCCGCGAGCAGGAGACGGCGGCGCTGGCCGACATCTCCAAGCGCAGCGGCCTGGTGCTCTCAACCGGCGGCGGCATAGTCACGCGTGACGAGAACTATCCGCTGCTGCACCAGAACAGCCAAATCGTGATGCTCAACCGCAAGCTCGAAGAGCTCGCCCACAAGGGCCGCCCCATCACCGCCCGCGACGGCATCGAAAAGCTGGCGGAACAGCGCATGCCGCGCTACCGCGCCTGGGCCGACTACATCATCGACTCACGCGACTGCGCCGCCAACACCGCCCAAGCCCTCCTCGACCTGTCTCTTATACACATCTCCGAGCCCACGAGACACTCGCTAATCTC
>USMH01000009.1 GCA_900555745.1 uncultured Collinsella sp. | reverse complement strand
GGCGTAATCGCGCAATGGTTTGCTGTCGGTGCGCAGCGTGACGGTGGCGTTGGCTGCAAAGAGCGGGCGGTAGAGCATCAAATGGTCGACATGGACGAGTCGTTTTTTGGCGTACTTGGCCTTGGGCTGCGGCGTGGGAAAGTTGATGGTGATGGCATCGAGCTCGCCTGCGGCAAATAGCTGTGGCAGCGATGCGGCACCTCGGGGCAGGACGAGTGCGTTGGATAGCTCCTGCTCGCAGATTTTCTGCGCGGCATAGGCAATGCAGATGGGCTCCTGGTCCATGCCGATAAAGAGGGTGTTTGGCTCGTGGCCCGCGCGCTCTACAAGGTACGTTCCCTTGCCACAGCCAAGATCCAGGTGAAGGTGCTCGAAGGGCTTGCTGCCTGCGGGCGCACAGGCCTTGCGCCAATCTCCGGCATAGGCCTCGGGGTTCGTCTCAATCGCATCGGCGTAGCGCTCCAGGCGCTCCTCGAGAACAAAATTCTTAGGCGTGCGAACGTGGACGGCTCCCATGAGGCTCCTTGGTCATAAGTTTGGAACGCATAGCTGCACGTTCCGTCAATGGATTGAAAAAGGGCGGGCATAGCTTGCCCGAAAGATGCGGTGCGGCTCGGCGGCGCATCGTCGGTGCTTACAGACGCTTGAGAATCACATAGCGGTTGAGCTCGCCGCTGCGACCGTCGGCATGGAAGCGCTCAAGCTCGCGCACGGGGACCTCGCCGCTCTTGTAGAACGTACGGACGCCGCGCACCAGGTCGGTGATCTGCTGATCGTCAAAGTGATGGCAATAGCGGTAGGCGTGGCGGTCGTTTTGCCAGCCAATGAGGTGGTCGCCGGCTTCAAACTGCGCGGAATCGTAACCCTCAAACGGCGGGGTGAGCTCGGCGCGGGCCTCGGCGCGAACAGCCTTGCGCGCCATGCGCTCATCGTTCATAAACTCCCAAAAGCTGATGGCGATGATGCCGCCCGGGCGCGTCTGGCGCACCAAGGCGTCGAGCACGCGTACGCGGTACTCGCACGACGGCACGTGGTGCATAAAGCCAAAGCAGACCGAGATGTCGGCGAGCGGGGCGTCGAAAAGCACGTCGGGTGTCTCGGCGGGGTTGAGCTTCATGAGGGCGTCGAGCACATCGAGTTCCTGGAAGTGGAGGTTGGGAATGCGCAGCGCGTGGCCATGTGCATCGATGGCCAGGTCTTGGCACGAGTCGACACCATAGAACTCAAACGGGCAGCTGGCATCTGCCGAGGGGTTTGCGCCATCGACGCCCTTGGCGGCAAGTGTGCCGCCGGCGGCAAAGTTCTCGAATCGCATATTGCCGCAGGCAAGATCGAAGACGCGGACGGGATGCTCGATCGTGGCGACGTCGAGCTGCCCGAGCGCGATGTCCATGGTGCGCACCCAGCCGGGCCACGGGGCCTGGCGCGTATCGGAGAAGGAGGCAGAGTGCTCGCGATAGAACGTGTTGTTGAGCTGGATGAGCGATGAGGCGAAATCGCGGTTCACGGCGCGGAACTCCTTCCGTTGGCGGTGCGGAATTAACAGTACGACCATACTACCGTTAACGCCGCAACGGGGACAACCGAGCTAGGTGCCATTGCTTTGTTTGGACACATTTCCGCAGCTCATATGTACCCGCAACCGGCGGTTGTCAAAAATCTCACTAGAATAGGTGGCATGCTCTTGGCGGTGGCGGATAGATTTTTAACTGTGCAAGGCGCCTTAAGAACAAAAGCGGTCCGGCGGCACGGCTGGCATCACATAGGAGGAACCATGAATGTAGAAACTGCGCAGCGGCTCGCCGACCTTCGCCGCAGCAAAGGCTTTAGTCAAGAAGGGCTGGCGCGAAAGCTGGGGCTGTCGCGCCAGGCGGTCAGTAAATGGGAGCGCGCGGAGAGTTCGCCCGATACCGAGAACCTGATCTCGCTTGCTAAGCTCTATGGCGTGAGCCTGGACGAGCTGCTCAATCCGAGCGATGAGATCGAGGACGATATCGAGTTTGAGAACGAGGACCGCGCTCGTCAGCGCGAGGCCGAGGCAGCAGAGCGTGCACGCACCCATGAGGCGGCGGCACGAGCTACCGAGGCGGCGACACAGGCGAGTGACGCCGCCGCCAAGGCGGCGCAAGCGGCAAGCTGGAGTGCACAGGCTGCCAATGCGGCGACGGCTCAGGCGACGAGTGGCGGCGTAGTGGGCTCGACTCCAGTGAAGGGCCCGTTCCAGTCGTTCCCGTATTGGGCCGTGTGTTGGCTGCTGTTCTTTTTGCTGATGTTCCTGTTTGGTGCCGGCCCCTTTGCCGCGCTGATCTTCTTTACGATTCCCATCTATCACTGGGTGGCGCGTGCGCTCGATGGTGATTGGGCGCGCGGGGATATTCAGGTTGGTCCGGCACCGGTGACAACTAGGGCTCAGAATGTTTCCGCTTCGGTTGATGCTGACGTGGCTACCGCGACTACCGCTGAGCCGATTGCCAAAGAAGGTGATGAATGATGAAGCTTTCGCATGAATCCAAGGTACGCTTGGGCGTTGGCATCGGAGCGTTCGTGCTCATCATCGGACTTGTCTTTGGCATTTCGCGGACATTGATTCATTTTGATGGTCCGTGGGATCTCGACGATGTTGTATCCGGCTTGTCTGGTATGGACGATGCGGTTGACGAGGACGATCTCTTGGATGACGGCAGCTATTCCGCTCGACCTCAGCAACTTTCGAGTGCGACTTTTGATGCCGATGAGTTCCGCTACCTCGATTTCGATATCAATGCGGCTTCGGTGGACGTCAAGGTTGTTGATGGCAACAAGGCTTGCGTTATTGAGCGGGGGCGCGTTGCCAAGGGTATGGATGCCTCCAAGGCCGCGACGCAAAACATCGCATCCGTCGAGGACTCGACGCTCAAGGTTTCTCAGTTTGGAAGTGATGACGGTAAGGCAATCGATCGCTCAGTTACGGTCGAGCTGCCGCGCCGTGTTGCCGAACATCTGAAGGGAGTCAACGCACACGTGGGCTCGGGTGATCTGCAGATTGTCGGTGTCATCTGTGATGGTTTCGACCTTTTCCTGGGTGCGGGAGATGTAGAGTTTACGGGCAGCGTGACTGATGCGCTCAGCGCTGAGGTCGGTTCGGGCGATGTGACGTTCGAGCTCTACCAGGCGCCCGCGAAGTCGATGGACGTAAGCGTGGACTCGGGCGATGTGGAGATAACGGTTCCGAACTCTACGGGCTTTAAGGCGAGCCTCACCGTGGGCAGCGGCGACTTCGAGAGCGATTTCCTTCCGCTTGGCTACGATGGCGAGACCATATTGAATCTTGAATTTGACAACGGCGATAAGTCTGCTACGTATCGTTTTGAGGTCGGTTCGGGCGACATGTCGTTTGATCCGGAGTGACAGACGGCTATCGAAGACTTATAAACCATAGCTGCGCTGTTTGATGAAGGCGCCGAAGCCGAGATCGGCTCCGGCGCCTTTGCCTTTACAATGGGGGCATGGAACAGATTATCTTGAACATACTTGAGGCCCTGCGTCGCGGCGAGACCGTGGACGACAAGGCGCTCGTCAAACTGATACATGCCGAGGCGCGCCGTGAGGGTGCCGACAAACGCGATTTGGCCAAGCGCCGTCTGCTGCCGTTCTACCAGCGGGTTAAACGTGAGGAGCCGGCTCGGTGGGCTGCGTGGAATGTCGATTCCGATCTGGAACGCCAACTGCTGCAGGTGCTGCGCATGAAGCCGCGCCGCACGGCTTCGGGCGTGGCGACCATTACCGTCATCACCAAGCCCTGGCCGTGCTCGGGCGATTGCCTGTTTTGCCCTAACGACCTGCGCATGCCCAAAAGCTATCTGCACGCCGAGCCGGCGTGCGCCCGTGCGGAGCAAAATTGCTTCGATCCGTATCTGCAGGTGAGCGCTCGTCTGACCGCGCTTTCGCAGATGGGGCATGCGACCGATAAGATTGAGCTCATCGTGCTCGGCGGCACCTGGAGCGACTATCCGCAAGGGTATCAGGCATGGTTTATGTCGGAGCTCTTCCGTGCGCTCAATGACGATGCCGTCGCCGGCGTGGCGGCAAACCCCATGTTGGCGCGTCCGGGCATCAGCCGTGCCGAGGCGGGGCGCCTGCTCGATGACGCTCCCGCCGATGCCTTGCCGCCGGTGGTAACAGAGCGCCGCGAGCGCTATCGGGCTGCCGGTATTGCGACCGACGAGGCCGAGCTTGCGAGTGGTGTTGCCGACGAGCAGGAGCGTGTGGATGCTGCCGTGGGCGGCTATAACCGCGCGGTGCGTCGTCTGTACGGCCCCGGTACGCCGTGGGGCGAGGTTGCCAAGTGGCAGACGGCAACGATGGAGGAGCTCGAGGGTCAACAGCGCACCAACGAGACGGCGAAGCATCGCGTGGTGGGGCTCGTTATCGAGACGCGCCCCGATGCTGTAACGCCGCAGGCCCTCACGCTTATCCGCCGCTTGGGTTGCACCAAGATTCAGATGGGCATCCAGAGCCTCGACCAGCACCTGCTCGATATCAACGAGCGTCGCATTTCGGTGGCTCAGATCGAGCGGGCGTTTTCGCTTGCGCGCCTGTTTGGCTTTAAGATCCATGCGCATTTTATGCTCAACTTATTGGGCGCCACACCCGAGGGGGACAAGCGCGACTACGAACGCTTTATGACCGAGGGGGCCTTTATGCCCGACGAGGTCAAGGTCTACCCGTGTGCGCTCATCGAGGGCTCGCGTCTGGTGGGCTGCTATGAGCGCGGCGAGTGGCGCCCCTATACCGAGGAAGAGCTTCTCGACGTGCTGGCCGATGACATCGTGGTGACGCCGCCGTTCTGCCGTATCAGCCGCATGATTCGCGACTTTAGTTCCGACGACATTATGGTGGGCAACAAGAAACCCAACCTGCGTCAGCTCGTTGAGAACCGTCTTGCTGCTCGGGGTGACGGTGCGACGGTGCGCGAGATTCGCTATCGCGAGATCAGCACTGCGGGTGCCGACTTGGATGAGTTATCTCTTGATGAGGAAGTGGCGTACGAGACGCCGGTGACGCACGAGCGCTTTTTGCAGTGGGTGACGCCCGAGGGCAAGATCGCGGGCTTTTTGCGGTTGTCGCTGCCCGACCATTCGTTTGTTGCCGCGCATGCGGACGAGTTGCCGACGATGCCGGACGAGGCGATGATTCGCGAGGTGCACGTGTATGGCATGGCGGCACGCGTGGGCGACCAGGGCCAGGCGGCGCAGCATCACGGGTTGGGGCGTTTGCTCGTAGAGCGTGCGTGCGAGATTGCCCGGGATGCCGGCTATGCGCGCATCAACGTGATCAGCGCGATCGGTACGCGCGAGTACTATCGCCATCTTGGATTTTATGACCATGGCCTTTATCTGCAAAAGGAGCTCTAGATGAACAAGCCGAGTGTTTCTGCCGGCGTCGTTGCCGGCGTTGCTCTGGGAGCCGCGGCGCTTGGTGCGGCCGCTGTCGCTGTTCGTGCTGCCTGTCTGCAGGTTGCGCGAACCCGCAATGGGTTGGCGCGTGTGAAACGCGTGCACGACGAGGGCGGCGACGAAGTCCGCGTGTTGGTGCAAGGCGGCGTCTACCAAAGCGCAAGCTACGTTGGTGAGCGTTGGGCGGAGCCCGTCTTTGCGTACTATCGTGCGTTTGACGACGTGTTTGAGTCCGAGGATGCGATGCGCGATGCTTATGGTCACGGCATCAACCGCATGCTTGTGCTGGGTGGCGGCGGGTTTGCCTGTCCCAAGTTCGCGCTGATGTCGCACGAGGGCTTGCGCATGGACGTCATCGAGTATGACGGAGAGATTACGCGCCTGGCGCGCCGCTGGTTCTACCTAGACGAGCTGGAGCGCGCGGCGGGCGATCGCCTGCGGGTGATAACCGCTGAGGCTCGCTCGTATTTGGGTGTGACGAGCGTGGGCCATCGTCGCTACGACGTGGTCGTGAGCGATTGCTTTGGCGGCGCCGAACCCGTACGCGAGCTGGCGACGGTTGAGGCGTTGCGCCTGGTGCGGGGCAGCCTGAACCCCGGGGGTATCTACGTTGCCAATATCGTGAGCGCAAACGAGGGGAGCGACGTGACGTTCCTGCGCGACTGCACTGCCACGGCACTCGAGGTATTCGCCCACGCCTGGGTGGTCCCATGCGGCGATACGGAGTTCGGCGGCGAGGAGAACTACCTACTCATCGCCAGCGACGGCGACTACGCCTTTGCCGAAGCTGTGCCCTTCGACACCGACTTCCTCGGTACCGTCCTTCACGACAAGTAAGTCTCCCCGTCCCAAAAAAGACTGGTCTTAGGCGTGGTCGCGCCAGCTGAGGACGCGCTGCTTCATGCCTTCGATGTCGAGCACGCCTTCGGCAAAGCCCTTGCGCACGAGCTCTTCGGGAACGAACTCATCGTAACGATCAAAGTAAGGCACCTCGCCGGGATAGACGAGCTCGATGGAATCGAAGTCCTTTTCGGCCTCGGCGGCGAGCACCTCAAAGAACGTCTCTTCGTCGGCCTTCATCTTAAACTGCATAAAGTACGGGCGTGACGGATCGAGCCCGCGAAGGCCAAGTTCCGCGGCGCATTTAATCTTGAGCATACGTTCGAGCGCCAGAAAGGCGTAGCTGCCCAGCCAGGGGAAGAGTACCCAGGTGTCGCCGCCCAGGTTGACAAGCGGTTTAGTTCCCGCGCCCGAAATCTCGGCGGTATGACGAGCCTGTGCAAGGCGTGCCCGTGCGTTGCCCATGAGGTACGGATACGCCGCGTGCTCGTTGAGCGCTTGGCGCATGCGTTCGAGTACGTGCGTATTGATGTCACCGGGGCAATCGCCAAAGTAGGCCGGAACGCGGCCCTTGACCTGCGTGGCAAAGACGGTATGACGCTTCCAGTCCACTTCCTCGACGATCCAGCAATGGCCCGCGATGGCGATGCGCTCGCCAGGTGGTGGCGGGTTGACAATCGTGCCCAACTCGGCCGACTCGCTGCGAACGGTGAACTCCTCGTTTTCCTGGAACACAGCGTAAAACTTAAAGTTGTTAATGATGCGCTCACCCGCGAGGCCCACGATGAGTCCGCCGCCCTCGGTGACCTGGATGTGGTCGATCTTGATGAGGTGACGCAGCAGCACGCGATAGTCATCGGCCGAGACGCGGTGGAAATAGCTGAGCGTGAGCACACGCTGAGCAAGCTCGGCCGGCGTGAGCTCGCCGGTGCTGGCGAGCGTCGACATGGTCTGGTGATAGAGCAGACTGTAAGGGAGTCGATCGAGCTCGGGCGGCTCGACCCACTTTTCTTCGCGATAGAGTTGTACGAGCGCGATGCCCTGCAGGAGCTTCCATGGAATGGTCTCGGGCATCATCGTGCGCGGCTCGGGTTCCTCCTCGCGCATGACAAACCACATCTCGGGCGGAAGGTCGCGACGGCCTGTGCGCCCCATGCGCTGCAAAAAGGAGCTGACGGTAAACGGCGCGTCAATCTGGAACGCGCGCTCCAGGCGACCGATATCAATGCCGAGCTCCAGCGTAGAGGTGGTGACGGTCGTCTGCGCCTGTTCCTCGTCGCGCATGAGCTCCTCGGCGGTCTCGCGTAGCGATGCCGAGAGGTTGCCATGATGGATAAGGAAGCGGTCTGGCTCGTGCCGGTTTTCACAGTAGCTGCGCAGCATGGAGCACACGGCCTCTGCCTCCTCGCGCGAGTTGGCAAAGACCAGGCACTTGCGGCCGCGGGTATGTTCAAAGATGTAGCCCATGCCGGGGTCGGCGTTGTCGGGTGCGGTGTCGGTGGGGTTGAGCAGTGCCTGCTCGGTCGCTCGTGGGATGTCGACTTCGCCCTCGGGGGCCGAGGAAGTGCGACGGTCTTTGGGAGCGGCCTTGCCCCGTGCCTGCTCGCGACGTTGGCGGCGTTCCTCCTGTGTGAGTTGTCCGCTGTGGCGCACGTCTTGGACACCGGACGGCAGTGCCGCGGGTGGTGTCGCCTCAATGCGCTCGCACGCGAGCACTTCGGCCTCTTGAGGACCCGCACTCTCGAATCCCCGCTGCTGCGCCTGGGGGCCCGAGTTGTAGAAGTGTTCCATGGAGATACGCCACACGCGGCGCGGCTCCTCAAAGCGGGGGATGACGCAGTCGCGTCCCGTCCCCTGCGACAGGAAGGCGCCCGTGCGCTCGGGGTCGCCGATGGTGGCGGAAAGGCCAATGCGTCGAGGCTGCACGCCGGCCATGCGCGAGAGTCGCTCGATAAGGCAGAGCGTCTGCCCGCCACGGTCGCCGCGCATGAGCGAGTGGACCTCGTCGATGACCACATAACGCAGGTCGCAGAACATACGCGGGACTGCCATGTGCTTGTGGATCAGGAGTGCCTCGAGTGATTCGGGCGTAATCTGCAGGATACCGCTCGGCTTTTTGATGAGCTTTGCCTTGTGCGATTGCGAGACGCCGCCATGCCAGTGCCAGACGGGGATATCGGCCTCTTCGCACAGATCGTTGAGACGGACGAACTGATCATTGATGAGCGCTTTGAGGGGGCCGATGTAGAGGGCCCCAACGCTTGTGGGCGGGTTCTCCCAAAACTCGGTCAGGATGGGAAAGAAGGCCGCTTCAGTTTTGCCGGAAGCTGTGGATGCCGTCAGGAGCACATTGTCTTGTGTGTTAAAGATGGCATCAGCTGCCGCAACCTGGATAGAGCGTAAGCTCTCCCAATCGTGGGAGTAGATGAAGTCTTGGATAAACGGGGCGTAGCGGTCAAAGGCGTTCACGGGGCCTCCTCTCAAATACGAACCTCTTAACGCGGTGAGCAGTGGCTTGTCGCATCACTGCCTCGACGTTTGCCCAGATAAAACCTGCCAAAATAAACCTGTTCCTTTTTGGCAGGTTAGATGGTGAATTCGGCGAAGTTGCGGTCGTCGTTTGCGGTGCCGGTGTCGTCCGTTGCGGCTGCCGGCGCCAGCGCGTCGCCGCCGACGCTTTGCAGTAGCTCGGCCACGTTGGCGTCGGGGTTTTGGCATAGGATGTCGAGCAGCTCGATAAAGTCACGAATGACCTCACGCGGCGTCAAGTGCGTATCGGCTCCCACGCGGCCAAACTCAATCTTGAGAAAGTCCACCAAGTCGTTCTCGGTAAGCGTGGGCGTCCAGCCAAAGTAGCCGGCATGGATCTGCATGAGTTTTTCGATGAGCACCAGCAGCTCCTCATAGGTGAGCGGCTGCAGACGAATGATGGGCGCGAGCATGTCCTTAAGGTCCTCGCGCGCAAAACGGCCCTGAGCGAGTCGGCTGCGCAGGGCCTCGTAGGAGAACACGCCGCGGCGACGGTCCTCGATGGAGGTTGGCGTGCCACCCATGATCATGCCCAGGTACTGCGCCTTGCCCTGGAGCGTGTCGTTGTACATGGTCAGGATCTTCTCGTAGTTGTACTGGCGCGTAATGGCGTTGGGAATCTTATACAGATTCACGAGCTCGTCGATGAGCACCAGCATGCCCTTGTAGCCACTGCAAACCAAAAAACGCGCGATGAGTTTGACGTAGTCGTACCAGTCATCGTCGCTGATGATGGTTGAGGACCCCAGTTCGGCGCGAGCCTCGCTCTTGGTGCGGTACTCGCCGCGAATCCATTTGGTCACGCGGCTCATAGCCTCTTCATCGCCCTCGGATACGGCCATGCGATAGCGGCGGAGCATGCGGGTGAAGTCGAAGCCGTGGACCATCTCCTCGAGCGGGGCCAGTTGGGCATTGACGACCGACTCGTCGACGTCGGCGCACGAGGCGACCCAGCGATCCAAAATAAGGTTGAGCGCACCGCCCTCGGGGCGCGTCTTGGTCGATATATTGCGGATGAGCTCGCGGTAGGTGGCAAGGCCCTGTCCCTGACCGCCCTGCAGGCGGCGCTCGGGCGACAGGTCGGCATCAGCGACGACGAATCCTTCGCCCATGGCGTGCGTGCGGATGGTCTGGAGCAAAAAGCTCTTGCCGGCGCCGTAACGACCGACCAGAAAGCGGAAGCTCGCGCCACCGTCGGCGATGAGACTCAGATCGGTGAGCAGGGCGCGGATCTCGACCTCGCGCCCTACGGTGATGTAAGGAAGGCCGATGCGCGGGACCACGCCGCCCTTGAGCGAGTTGAGAATGACGGCAGCGACGCGCTTGGGCACGCGGGGTGCTGTGGATGCGGTATCACTCATGGTCTAGGTATCCTCTCACGTCTGCTTCGTAATCCTCGATGATCTGCGGTCCTGCCGCTCCAAACTCGATAACGGTGTCACCCACCAGGTCAAAGAGCGCCTCGTTGATGCTGTCGACGAGCATGTCCTCGCTCTGCTCCGATTGCACTACCGCCAATGTCGCTTGCGCTGCGTTTTGCTCGAGCAGCGCGCGAAGGAAGGCATCTGCGGCGGGCGCGAGTTCGGTTGCGGTGCCAGCGGGTGCAGTCGATACGACCGCTGGCGTCGGTGCGAGGAGCGGTGCCACGACGCCAAACTGTTCGGTGGATATGGTCGGCTCGTCGGCCTCGTCCTGCCGAATGGGTGCCGCGACCGCCTCGACCGTCGCGTCGGCTACGGGCTCGGCTTCCGGTTGCCCTGAGCCCGCTGCCTCGGCTTCCACAGGTGCGCCGTCCTCGCGCTCTTCATCGATCAAAAGCGCTTCGCGCGTTTGCGCAGCGGCGTTCCGAATGTGCCCCAGCTGACTCAGATCGATATCGATTTTGACGGGCTGGTGTGCGGCGTCCCACGAAAGCCATGCCACAATCTCGTCATCGATAATTTTGGCCAGATATTTGGGGACCTTTTCTTCCTTAAGGGGATGGGCGGGGTCCAGCGCCAGGCGCAGGCGTTGGTCGCAGGCGCGCATCATTTCACCGAGCTTGCTGCTCTTTTGCCTACTACCGTGGATGCGCATGCATTCCCAAAAGCCGTTTTGGCAACGGTAGATATGGATAGGATCCAGGCGATATTCGCAGTCCTCGTGGCGCTCGGGCGCAAAGAATACGGCCGAGGCAAACATGGTGTAGGGCATGGCCGTCTCCTCCCCAAATAAGCTCGCCACGATGCCGGTCTTTCGGTGCGTGTCATAGTAGCGCGCCATGCGGACATACACGGCGCATGCCGCGTGGCGCAGATCGCGGTGGTGGCTGCGGTCGAGCCGCGAGTTACTTAGGTTGTACGTGGAGAGGGCGTTGATGGCGGCCATGAGTCGCTCCTCGCGCACCTCATCGGGCGGAAGGGGGAGCGTGGGCTCGGAGGTTTTGCGACGTTTGGGGGTCTGGTCGGACGGTGCCGGTACAAGGTCTCGTGCTGCGCGCCGCAGCTCGATAAGGGCGTTATCGAACATGACGGTTTTAGAGTCACGAAGCAGCTTGGGGTTGAGCCCATGGAATACGGCGTAATCCTGCAACCACACGCGTGCAAACCGATCAATGCCGGGCTCGAAGGCGCGATAGACATCCCAAAAGGCCTTGATCTTGTTAAAACCGTCGAGCGGGTCATCTACGCCAATGCCGCAAATCAGCTCATAGAGATACAGAAAGGCAAAGGACGTAGACGTTTCCTCGACGGTTCCGCGGCGCACTTGGGCACGCCAGGTAAAGTAGCCGCGCAGCTGCCGGTCGCTCATGGCGTTGTAGGTGGGAAAGTACGACTTAAAGGTGCCGTTGTAGGGACAGTCGTCCTCAAAGTCGGCCATCAGCAGGCCCTGGCGGTAAAAAAGCTCGGCTTCCGAAAGCCAGCGGCCCGCACCGCCCTTGGGGTCATCCTGCCAGCGCGATATCTCGCGCATTTTACGGTACTGGTCGGGGAGGAAATTCTGCATCTGTCGGCCGGTTTTGAGAATCGGCTCGTCTGCGTAGACTTCATGTGAGAAGCGGGCAGACTGATGGGTCCGGGCCTCGGCCATAATGCGCTCGATGAGCATCTTGATGTCCTGGTCGGCCACCGCTCCTCCTCTCGAACGCAGCTACGGTGACCTCATATCATAGCACAGCATCAAACAGGTGTTCGAGATACCGCTGCGTTGATAGATTTAGAACAGGAGGGCGTAGATGACGGCGATGACGACGGAGGGAAGCATATTGGCCGTGCGGAAGGTCTGAGGACGGATGAGGTTGACGCCGACGCAGAAGATGAGCATGGAGCCTACGAGCGAAAGGCTGTCGAGGGCTGCCGTGGTCATGATGGGGGAGAGCGCGCCGGCAAACAACGTGATCGTCCCCTGGAACACGGCGACGGGCAGGGCGGAGAAAATGCAGCCGCGGCCAAGCGACGCCGTCATGGTGCAGACGATGATGCAGTCCAATGCGCCTTTCAGGGCAAGCGTTGACCAGTCACCGAGCAGACCGTCCTGGATCGATCCCACAATGGCCATGGCGCCGATACACACGGTGAGTGAAGTCGAGACAAAAGCGTTGGTGAACTCGTTATCGCCCTCGCTGCCGGTTTTGCGCTTGAGCCATTCGCCAAGGTTCTCGATGGCGGCTTCCAAGTTGACGGCCTCGCCGATGAGCGAACCGAGCGCAAATGAGACGATGAGCATGGTGGTACCGGTGGTCGCCAGCGCCTTCCCATCGATAAGGAGCATCTTTTGCATGGTGCCGCCAAGGCCGATAAACAGGACGCACAGCCCCGATGCTTTCATGAGCGTGTCTTGGATGCGCGGTGTAATGAAGCGGCCGCCCGCTAATCCCAAAAGACCGCCCGCAACTAAAAGCACAACGTTGATGATTGTTCCCAAGCCCGGCATGAGCCCTCCTGTATTGATGCCAACGTGGCAATCGTAGCAGAACGAAATGCGAGGCACATCGCGACTCATCTAATACGTTATATAAGTGGTGTTAGGAATGATGCACAGCATTTAAGCCTCAGGTGGTTGTCGGGACATAGGGATAGTAATCAAAGCGCAGTGTCATAAGCCGCTGTGGGGATTCAATAGCCGCGGCGATGATATTGGCATCGCGGGCACGATCAAACCCTTCGAGTTCGATCTGATACGAGACGTCTTGCATAATGTCCAGACGTCGCCAGACTAGGAGTGTGTCACCATCGAATTCCAAGGTCTTGCCTCCGTCTGGAGCAACGGCGTATAAACGCAGCTTGGCGGTGGTTGCAGGGTCTACAACCGTGACCTTTTTAATTTCGTTTCGTGTATTCTTGGCGCCCAACAAGGTGAGCAGTGTTGGGGCCACGACCTCGCCCGATGGCAAAAAGACGACTTCGATGGATTCAGGAAATGCGATGATGGCTGACTTGCGGACGGGCTGATTGGCGGCGGCAACTTCGATGTTCGCAGCGTCGATGACCTCTGTGTGGTCGAGCGCGGCAAGCACGCAGCAGTTACCTTCATCTATCTCTTGAGGATCAGCAAGCCCCAGACTGTCCGAGAGCTCGGTATCGTTTGGATCGGTAGCGGGCTCATTCGGTGCTTCGAAAGAAGCTGGGACGCTGTTTGTCGGCGGCGGCGTGTCGCCCGCATCTGCTTCTTTGTCCGCGCCCTCTTCTTGTATGGTTGCGTTAATGGGTTCGTCGTTTGAGGGGAGCGTCTTGGCGTCAAACGCGGAGGGGAGAATTCCGATGGCTCCGGATCCGTTCCACTCCATTTCGAGAAGCGCCGGGTCGGCAAGAATGCGTTGCCTGCTTTGCGCGTGGGCATCGATTTCAATAGGGCCTGCCTCTATCCCTCGTGTAAGGCTGAGTGATCCGGCTGGCTTCTCGAAATGAGCGTCTGTGTCTTTGGCGCTGACGGTGTAGAACGGCAGGGACGCTTCTCCCGCCGCGATGGCATCGGTACCGGCTTTGGTCAGCCGCAACGATGCCGTGAATGAGAGGGTGGGCTGCGTGTCGTCTGCATTCGCGGCGGCGCAGCCCAGACATATACCGCCTCCTTTCTCAAAAAACGTACCGTCGAAGGCGACCTTCGCTCCGTTCGCCGAGTCATCGACCGAAGCGATGTCGATGCGCAGCTCTAAATTGCATGGATCGCCATCCGCATCGAGCACAACCGAGCGCCACGTGCAGACGGCACACCCCGCCTGGGAGCCGTTTGCCTTGTTCGAACGCTTGATATCCACGAC